>NZ_JAHKSN010000002.1:300000-576803 GCF_018863415.1 Deinococcus aestuarii
GGGGAGCCGGTGGAGGGCAGGGAGGTCTCGGTCATGTCAGGGTTTGCGGACCACGGCGTCCACGTTCAGGCTGCGCCCCGGCCCCGCGCCGAGGGTCAGGCGCACGGTCTCGCCGACCTTGAGGGGCCGGGTCAGGTCCATCAGCATGAGGTGGTCGCCGGTCGGGGAGAGCGTCAGGGTGCCGCGTGCGGGAACGGTCAGGGTCTTCACGGCGGTCATGCCCGTGCGGCCCCGGGCGTCCCGCTGCGTCTTCATCAGCATGGTGTGTCCAGCAAGGGGGCTGCGGGCGCCCGTCAGGGTGACGGGGGTATTCCCCGCGTTGCGCAGGGTCATGAACACGCTCGTCTCGGTGGCGCCGGGGGGCACGGCGACCACGGTCGCTTCCTGCGCCGTCAGGGGCAGGGCAGCAGCCTGGGCCGGGGCGCCCGGCCGGGTCTGCCCGGTCAGGTGGTGCCCGGCCTGCTGTCCGGCGGCGGGAATCACGACGGCGGCGAGCGCGAGGGCCACGAAGAGGGGGGTGGGGGTGGACATGGGAAAGGGGGAGCCTCCTTGAGAGCGGTCCGGGCTCGGTGCCCCCAGTCTAGGCGCGGGGCGGGGCCGCTTTGTCCCCCGCCCGCCCTCTCTGTTGTGGCCTATTCCATTGTGGAACAGGTTCCACGCGCGGCCTTCTTCGGGGTATGGTGGGGGCACGGTGATGCGCAAGCCCACGATTCAGGATGTCGCCAAGCGGGCGGGCGTGGGGGTCGGCACCGTTTCGCGGGTGCTCAACAGCCACGCCGCCGTCAAGGGCGCGACCCGCGAGACGGTCCTGCGGGCCATTCATGACCTCGACTACACGCCCAACCCGCACGCCCGGCGCATCGCGGGCGGCAAGAGCTACACCATCAGCGTCTTGCTGCCCGTCGTGACGACCGAATTCTACGTCCGGCTGCTCGACGGGCTGGAGACGGCCTTTCAGGAGGCCCGCTACGACGTGGCGATCTTCCCGCTGCTCGACCGCTCGCGGCTGGAGCGGTACCTGGGCTCGCACACCCTCGCCTATCAGGCCGACGGACTGGTGATGGCGACCTACAACCTCTCGGGGCTCTTTCAGGAACGGCGGCTGCGCCCCCAGCAGCCCACGGTGCTCGTGGACGCCCACGCCGAGGGGGTGGACTGCGCTTACCTCGACAACGTGACGGGCGGGCGGATGGCGGGCGAGTACGCCGCCACCCTGCCGGGCGAGCTGTACGCGGTCTGGGTCGAGACCGAACTCGACCAGCTCTTCACCACCCGCGTCTTCGAGGAACGCCGCGCCGGGTTTCACGAGGCGCTCACGGCGGCGGGGCGCCGGGCCGCGGGCGAGTTCACCTCCAGCTTCGATCCCCTCGCCGCGCGCAACGTGGCGTGCGCCCTGCTCGACGGGGCCGAGTTTCCCTGCACGGTCTTCGCCTCCGCCGACCTCCTCGCGGGGGCCCTGCTCGACGAGGCGCAGGTGCGCGGCCTGGGGGTGGGCCGCGACCTGCGCGTCATCGGCTTCGACGACCAGCCGTGGGCGGCGGCGCGGGGCCTGACCACCCTGCACCAGCCCGTCGAGGGAATGGGCTATGAGGCCGCGCAGCTCCTGCTGGGGCGCCTCGGCGGCTTCCGGGGACCACCCCGCGCCCGCCGCTTCGAGCCCCGGCTGATCGTGCGCGAGACGGCGTAGACCGGCAACACCGCCCGGCTCCTCAGCCGCGCACCCGGTGGGTCTCGTCCAGCCTCACGTCGTTGCGGCCCTGGCGTTTGGCGGCGTACATGGCGGCGTCGGCGCGGGCGACCACATCGTCAGGGTGCTCGCCGGGCCGGGTGGTGGCGACCCCGAAACAGGCGGTGACACCCGAGACCTCGCCGTGCCGCAGGTCGCGCAGGTGCCCGCGCAGGGTGTCGAGGAGCGGGCGCACGTCGGGTCCCTCCAGGGGCGGCAGGATCAGCAAGAACTCCTCGCCGCCCCAGCGCGCGGCCAGACCGCCGGGGGGCAAGACGGTGCGCGCCGCCCCCGCCACGCCGCGCAGCACCCGGTCGCCCGCCCCGTGGCCGTGCTCGTCGTTGAGGCGCTTGAAGTGGTCGAGGTCGAACATCGCCACGGTGAAGGGCTCGCCCTCCCCGGCGAGGGCCGCGAGCCTCTCCTCGGCGGCGCGGCGGTTGGCGAGCCCCGTCAGGGCGTCTTTGTAGGCGGCCTCGCGCGCGGCGAGCAGGTGCATCCGCTGCACCCCGAAGGTCCCCTGCACCACGATGATGACGGCCCCGGAGAGCAGGAACTGGAGCACCGCCCCGGTGAGCCGCAGGTCACCGCCCCCCACCCCCCGCCCGAGGTGATACAGGCACAGCGCCAGCGCGACCGCGTAGGTCCCCCCCGCCCACCCCAGGGCCTGCCGGGGCGGGGCGATCAGGAAGGGGGCGGCGTACAGCAGCGCGAACCAGTACGTGCTCTCGCTGAGCATGTGCACCTGCGGCGCGAAGGTCCGGAACTGCTGCTCCAGCGCGAGCAGGAAATACACCGTGGTCGCCGCGTACGTCACCGTCACCGCCGTGCGGACCCTCACCCGGCGGGCCGCCACCGCCGCCTGGAGGACGAGCAGGGTCAGCGCCAGCAGGGGCAGCGCCACCCGGTCGAGCGGATCGAAGGCCGGGCGCTGGATCCACAGCGCCACCCCGCACGCCACGGTCCCCAGCCACGCCAGCCGCAGGAACATCCGCCGCTGCGAGTCCTGCCAGGGCTCGTCGTCGCGGGGGTGGAGTGCGCGGTGGGCGGTGGGCTTCATCGGACACACTCCGGGGAGGGCGTTTAGGTTCTCATCCTACCCTACCCCGGCTCCGGAAAGCGGGCGGGGCGCACGGCCCTCAGCGCACGACGTGGTGGTGAACGCGGCAGCGGGCCTCGTAGCTCTCCTGCGCCCCCACGAGCACGACCGGATCGTCGTAGCGGGCGGGCTCGCCGCCGATCAGCCGCTGTGAGCGGGTGGCGGGCGCCCCGCAGACCGTGCAGATCGCCGTGAGCTTCTCGACGCTCTCCGCCCGCGCGAGCAGGTCGGGGATGCACCCGAAGGGTTCGGCGCGGAAGTCGAGGTCCAGCCCCGCCAGGATCACCCGCACCCCCGCCTGGGCGAGTTCCAGCACCAGCGGCCCGAGGTCCGGCCCGAAAAACTGCGCCTCGTCGATGCCGACCACCTCGGGCAGGGTGTGGTCGGGTGCCGCGAGCAGCACCCCCTCCCCCGCGAGGTGCGCGCGGACGGCGCAGGCGTCCCGCACGGCGACGGCCTCGATGGAGCGGCCCGCGTGGCTGGCAACGTGCGCGGCGTGGTAGCGGCGGTCGAGGGCGGGCTTGAACACGGCCACCCGCTGCCGGGCGATCACGGCGCGGGTCAGGCGGCGGATGAGTTCCTCGCTCTTGCCGCTGAACATCGGCCCGACGATCACCTCCAGGTGACCGCCGTGATAGGGGGACTTGAGCACGCGCCGGATTATAGAAGCCAGGGGGCGGCAGCACGTTCGCTCGGGTTCGCCTCCGTTCGGCTTCCGCTGACCCGGAAACGCCCGTTCACGAATTCCAGCTCGAACGTCGAGCCCGCAGCAGCAGGTTGCCAGCCGAGTTCAAGGGCCCGCCGAATGGCCTGCTCAGCGAAGACGGGGGTGATCCGGGCCGGGTCGTTGGGGCGAAGTTCGTTTCCCACATGGAGCCACGGGTCCTGCCATTCCGGCAGGGCGACCACCAGACGCTGCCCTCCGCCCGACTCCTGCACGACCGTCAGGAATCCGGTGTTCTTGCTGGTAAACCTCCAGCGGTAGGGCTGGTCTGCGACAACGATGGACCGAAAGTTACGACGCTTCTTTGTCAGGGCCACGAGGGATGGTATCGCGCCTCCTCGCTCCGCAAAACGAAAACCGCCCCACCAACGCGGGCGGGGCGGCGAAGCCTGACGGCCTTACTTCTTCTTGGTGCGGTACGAGTCGCCGAAGCGCTTGTTGAACTTGTCGACGCGGCCCTCGGTGTCCACGAAGCGCTCCTCGCCGGTCCAGAAGGGATGCACGCCGCTCCACACGTCCACGTGGATCTCGGGGCGGGTCGAGAGGGTTTCCATGACGACCTTGCCCTGGTACATGATCTTGGTGGGCACGGCCTTGGGGTGGATGTCTTTCTTCATCTTGAGCCTCCTCCGGCACGTCTGGGGTGCGTGTCGGGCAACCTCGGGAGTATATCAGGGGGCCGGGAACTTTACCAGACGTACCGGGCATCCCACGCCTCGCCCCGGCGCAGGGTCGGCGTGGGCAGGCCCGTCACCCGGTGGCCTCCCTTCACGGCGGCCCGCACCAGCACCCTGGGGTCGAGGTCCGGATAGAGGCGGCGGGCGAAGGCGACCTCCCCCCGCACGTCGAGGCTCTCGCCGCTCGCCACGGAGTCGGTGCCCAGGGCGACCTCCACCCCCGCCGCCGCGAAGGCCGACCAGGGAAAGGTGCCGCACTCCAGGTGAGCGTTCGAGCGCGGGCAGGTGACGACCGGGCACCCGGCGCGGCCCACGCGGGCCATATCGTCCGGGGTCACGTTCACCATGTGGACGAGGGTGGGGCGCCCCGCCAGCACCCCCAGCTCGTCCAAGTAGCGCACCGGGGTGAGGTCGGGGGCCGGGTCGCGCCCGATGACCTCCGAGAAGGCGGCGGGGTAACGCAGGCGGCGCATGGCGTCCCACAGCGGCCCGGCGCCCGTGCGGAACAGCTCCGTTTCTGAGGGGTGCTCCGCGACGTGAATCTGCACCGGCAAGCCCTCGCCCGCCGCGTACTCGGTCAGGAGGCGCATCAGGCGGTGGCCCACCGTGAAGGGCGTGTGGGGCGAGAGACCGACGCGCAGCCCGCCGGGACGCTCCAGGCGGCGCCAGCCCTCGACGCGCTCGCGGGTCTGCCGGAAGGTCTCGTCCGCCGCCTCAGGGAAAGGCCCCAGCACCTCGAAGTACGCCACGCCGCGCAGGTCCTCGCGGGCGAGGAGGGCGGGCATGGCGTCCGGCGCCCACACGATGTCGCCCACCCCGCCGGTGCCCAGCCGCGCGAGGGTGTCGGCCCCGGCCTGGGTTCCCGCCAGCCCCCGTTTCGCACTCTGGGCGACGACGACCTCGGGAATCCAGCGGAAGTAGGGCAGGGCGCGAAAGTCGTAGGCGCTCATGTCGAGGTGGGTGTGGGCGTTCACGGGGGGCGGGGCGATGATGGCCCCGGCCCGCCGCTCCCGCGCGTGGGGGTAACTCGCGCGCAGGGTCTCCGGGTCCCCGGTCGCCGCGATCACCCCGTTCGCCACGACCACCCCGCCCGGCGACTGCCCGCCGCCAACGCCCGTGAAGAGCACGTCGCAGGTGAGGAGTTCGGGGAGGTGGAGACCGGACGGGTTGGAGGCAGTCATGCGGCCCATTCTGAGGGCGGGCCGGGAAGCTCGGCGTGCCCCTCTCCCCGGCCCGCCCCGACGGCCTTCAGCTCAGCCGCTGAATTCTGCCCTGCAACTCGCGCGCCACCGCGTCCGGTCCCTGATTGAGGAGGGAGGCGGGCGCATGCCAGCGCCCCCGCTGCCCGAACTCGGAGGTGAAGAGGCTGCTCAGGCCGGTGGCGCGGCGGTCCACCTCCAGAACCACGTCGAGGCCGCCCGAGGCCGGGAACATCATCATCTCCAGTTCGGTGAGGTGGTGTTGCCCGTGCGGGGGCCGGAAGCTGAGTTCCTGCACGACGCGCCCGTGGTGGTGCTCGACCTCGCTCGCGGCGAGCCGGAAGCCCAGGCGCTCCGCCGCCGTGATCAGCACCTCCATCTCGCGGCTGGGGAGGATCTGGAGGGGGTCGGTGTCGCCGGGGTCCACCGCCCCCGCGATGTCGGCGTCGGTCGCCAGCCAGACCGCCGTGCCCGGCAGGCTGAGCGGGGTACCGGACGGCACGGTGAGCGAGAAGGGAAACTCGCGCGTCTCGCCGGGTCGCAGGTCGAAACCGGGCGTCACCGGCTGGCTGAACAGCCCGTGGGTGACGTAGCCGTCGTCGTGCTTGTAGCGGGTGGCGAGGCCGAGGTTCACCCGCTCGACGCGCTGCGCCGCGGCCCCGCCCTGCACGAGGACCGTGCCCGTGAGCGCCTCGCCGACCCGGACCGCCGGGTTCTGCACCCGCGCGTCCACCCGCGCCCCGCCCACACCGACCGCCGCCATCATCTTTTTCAGGAAGCCCATACCTCTCCCCTTACGGTTCAGGCATCGGTGGGGTTTCCGGGCGTGAGGCCCTTGACCCTGCCCTCCACCGGAAGGGTGGGCTCCTTGACCTGCCGTCCCCCCGCGACCATCGCGGCGCCGACGATTCCGGCCTCGTTCTGGAGGGTGGCGGGCACGAACCTGCCCCGGGTGAGCTGGATGTGCTCGCCCCACTTGTCCACCTTCTTGCTGATGCCGCCCCCGATGATGAAGAGGTCGGGGGAGAACAGCGCCTCGACGTGCTGGAGGTAGGTGCTGGCGCGCTTGGCCCACTGCTTCCAGTTGAGATCGTCGCGCTCGCGGGCGCGGTCGGAGGCCCACGGCTCGGCCTCCCGGTCGCCTTTGAGCCACAGGTGCCCCAGCTCGGTGTTGGGCACCAGCACGCCATTGTAGATCAGGGCGCTGCCGATCCCGGTGCCGAAGGTCAGCACCATCACCAGGCCGCTCACGCCCGCCCCCGCCCCGAAACGCGCCTCGGCGAGCCCCGCCGCGTCCGCGTCGTTGATGAGGTGAACGTCGCGCCCGGTCGCCTCGGTAAAGAGGGCGTCGGCGTCGAGGCCGATCCAGGCCTTGTCCACATTGGCGGCACTCAGCGTGCGCCCGTTCTGGACGATGCCGGGAAAGGTGACGCCCACGGGTCCCTGATGCCCGAAGTGCCGCACGAGTTCGGCCACCACATCCCTCACCGCGTCGGGCTGAGCCCCCGGCGGGGTGGGGATGCGGTGGCGCTCGGCGAGCAGCCGCCCGGTGTCCGTGTCCACGGGTGCCCCCTTGATGCCGCTGCCGCCGATGTCGATGCCCAGGATCACGCTCATGGGGAATAGCGTAAGCGACGGAGGGTGCCTGGGGCCATCAGCCGGGCTGTGGAAGACGGGTCAAGAGCCAGACCTCGCGCCCCCTCGGGCGTTCCCGGAACCCTTCCCGGACGTACAGGCGGCACGCGGCGTGATTGTCCTCCCTCACCTGCAACGTGAGGCGCCTCGTCCCCGCAGGTTGACCCGCGAGGAGGGCGTGCAGGAGCCGGGCGCCCTCCCCCGTTCCGCGTGCACCGGGCCGCACGGCGAAGGTCACCACCTCCCGTTCCCCCTCTCCCCGGCCCTCCACGTGGGCGGCACCGACGACCCTCCCGTCCCGACGGGACAGGGTGAGGTCCCCTTGCGCGAACAGCGCCCGCAGTGTGTCCGGCGAAGAGGGCTTGAGGGCGGAGAGGACCTCGGCGGCGGCCTGGGCGTCTTCAGGGGCCAGCGGAGGGCGCGGGGGTTGACCCTGGCCCTCCACCTCACGTTCGAGGCGCAGGTATTCGTGCACCGCGACCACTTCGAGGACTCGGCCCAGCAATGTCCGCAGGGCGATGTTGTCCCGGGCCAGGTCGAAGCGCAGGCGTTCTCCGGGGACCAGGGGAACGGCGCTCACCAGCCCGCGCAGCAGGGCCTCCCACACGCCCTCCCGCAACGGCCCGGGCACCGCGTACAGTTCCGCGACCCGCACGCCGTTCCCCGCCGGAAAGAAGCGCAGCAAGCCCAACGGTTCGGCGTTCCCGCCCCAGGCCGTGAGCCACCCCGGCGGCACCGGATCGGGGAAGTAGTCCAGCTCGTCGGCCAGATCGAAGTCCGACCGCCCGAACGACGCGGCCAGCAGCGGCTCCAGCACGCGGAGGTCAGCGCGGGTCCAGGGACGCGCTCGGATCATGCCGCTCATCTTCGACCATCGAAGACTTCAGCGACTTCCATCAATTTCTGCCACAAAAAAACCGCCCCCACGGTGGGAGGCGGCCCCTCTGAAAACAGCTCGCTTACTGGCTCCGCGCACCCTTCGCGGCGTCCACGAGCGCGCGGAAGGCCTCGGGCTCGCGGGCGGCGATGTCGGCGAGGACCTTGCGGTTGAGGTCCACCCCGGCGCGCTTGAGGCCGCCCATGAAGGTGGAGTAGTTCATGCCGTGCAGGCGGGCACCGGCGTTGATGCGCTGAATCCACAGGCGGCGGAAGTCGCGCTTCTTGTTGCGGCGGTCGCGGTACTCGTAGGTCGCGGCGTTGAGCAGCGTCTGGAAGGCGTTGCGGTACTGCTTGGAGCGGCTGCCCCAGAAGCCCTTGGCGCGCTTGAGCACCTTCTTGTGGCGGCGGCGGCGGACGATCCCGGTCTTGACGCGTGGCATGGCTCACTTCCTCCCGACGACGAGCCCGAGCTTCATGCGGGCCCACTCGCTCTTGGCGAGCACGAAGCCTTTGCCCTTGCCGCGAATCTCGTCGCCGCTCTTGCCGGTGTTCTGGTGGCGCTTGCCACTCTTGAACGCCATGACCTTGCCGGTGGCCGTGACCTTCACCCGGCGGGTCATGCTCTTTTTGGTCTTCATCTTCGGCATTGCTTGCTCCTTAGCCCGGTCCCACTCCGTCAGGAGGGTTCCGTCTGGGGGCTGGGGCCGTCTCTCGCCGGAGACCGTTGGCCGCCCCGTCCCACTTAGGCCAAGGGGAAACTATACGCGAAGGGGGCGGGAGGGGGCAAGGGTGACGTGGCCCCTTACCCCGGCGGCTTCGGCCCCTGCCCGCTCTTGCGAATCGCCGCCAGCAGCCGCGTCACGGCCTGCGCGACGTTCGCCGCCTCGCGCCGGACCTCGGGGTCGCGGCTGAGCTGGGTCAGGCGTTCGGCGGCGTTGCGGGCGGCGCCCAGCAGGGTCTCGACCGGGATACGGGCGCGGCGGGGACGGGTCATCCCGGGAACTCCCGGCTCACCAGCCACAGTGCCCGGTAGGGTTCCAGATGCACCGGGTAATGCCCGAAGGTGAAGGCACTCCCGCCGAGCAGGTCGGTCGCGTGCTCACCGAGGTGGTCGCGCAGCACATAGGCGGGGAGATCCACCTCCCCCTCGCTGAAGTTGTAGACCTGCACCATCACGCCGAGCGGGTGGTCGCGCCGCAGCAGCAGCACCCGCCCGTCGGGGCTGGGCAGGGCGTGGCTCTCGATGCTGGCGTGGAGGTGCGGGGTCTCCTGCCGGACGCGGATCAGGTGACGCAGGCCCGCGTTGACCCGTCCGGCGGGCGAGTCGGGTTCCGTCGCCACCTTCTCGGCCAACTCCCAGTCCATCCTCGGGCGGTGGACCCAGCGGTTGTCGGGGGCGTGTTCGGGGACCTCGGTGAAGCCGTAGTCGTTGAGCCTCGCCAGCTCGTCGCCCATATACAGCAGGGGCACGCCGCCGAAGCCCAGGACAACCGCGTGGGCGAGAAGCAGGCGGCGCACGGCGTCGTCTACCCGGCCCCCGTCCCCGGCCTCCAGCGCCGCCTCCAGCCCGGCGAGGCTGGCCCCCGACCCGCTGATGCGGCGGTCCCCGGTCGCGGGGTTGAACTGGAAGACGAGGCCGCGCGCGAAGGAGCCCGGGAACTCGCCGCTGTAGAAGTCGCTGAGGAAGCGGCGGTGCGCCTCACCATTCAGGCCCGCGCGGGCGGCGTCCTCGTCGCTGATCGCCCAGCCAATGTCGTCGTGGCAGCGGACGTACATGCCCCAGGTCGTGTTCGTGGGCTTGGGGGGAAAGGCCCGCAGCGCCTCCTCGAAAAGCCGGGTGTTGCGGCTGGCGAAGGTGGACCAGATCTGCACCATCAGGCTGTTGTGGTAGGCCATGTCCGAGACCTTGCCGTGGTGTGACCGCGTGCCGAGGTAGTGGATCAGGTCGGCGGGCGCGACGATGGCCTCGGCCTTGAAGGCCACCCCGGGCGCCACGATCCGGGCGGCGGCGCGCAGGGCCCGGGTGAGGTGGTGGACCTCGGGCTGGTTCTGGCTCGTCGTGCCCAGCCGCTTCCAGATGAAGGCGATGGCGTCCAACCGGAAGACCTCGACCCCCCGGTTGGCGAGGTACAGGATCAGGTCGGCGAACTCCAGGAAGACATCCGGGTTGGCCCAGTTCAGGTCCCACTGGTAGGCGTTGAAGGTGGTCCAGACCCAGCCCCCCGCCGCGTCGTCGTAAGAGAAGTTGCCCGGCGCGAAGTCGGGGAAGACCTCGGGGAGGGTCCGCTCGTAGGCGTCGGGCCTCTCGCGGTCGGGGAAGATGTGGAAGTAGTCGCGGTACTTGGAGTCTCCCGCACGGGCTTTTTCCGCCCACTCGTGCTCGCGGGCCACGTGGTTGAGCACGAGGTCGAGGACGAGGCTGACGCCGCGCTCACGCAACCCCCGCGCCAGGGCCGAGAGGTCGTCCATCGTGCCCAGGTCGTCCCGCACCGCGCGGTAGTCCTGCACCGCGTAACCGCCGTCGTTCTCGCCCGCGCGGGGCTTGAGGAGGGGCATCAGGTGGAGGTACTTCACCCCGAGGCCCTGGAGGTAGTCGAGGTGTTCGCCCACGCCCCTCAGGGTCCCAGCGAAGCGGTCCGCATAGGTGACGTACCCGATCATGTCGGGGGACTGGAGCCAGTCGGGGCGCAGCAGCCGCGCTTCGTCGAGCCTGCGCAGGTCGGCGGGGCGGGCGTGGTAGGCGTGGAGCATGACCTCGGTCAGGCGGTCGAAGAGCGCGTCCGCCCGGTCCCCGTATACGGCGCGCAGGCTCCCTTGCAGGTCGTCTCCGTACCGCTCCAGGCGCAGGAGGAACGTATCGGCGTCACGGTCGTCGTCGAACGCGGTCCGCAGCCGCGCCCCCAGGTCTGACTTGAGCACCTGCCCAGGATAGCCGGAAGTGGGAACGGTTCCACCAGCGGGACCCCTTCTATCCCCGCACCTCCGACCGCACCTCCATCAGCGCGCGGCCCAGCAGGTTCTCGCCCCAGATGCGGCGGTGCGCCTCCGCCTCCCCTTCCGAAAAGCCGATCCCCCAGATGCGGTCGGTGGGTGAGGCTTCGACGAGGAGGGCGTCTCCCGTGTCGAGCAAGACGGCGCGCAGCCCATCGTTCTGCCCGAACTTCAGCCGAAGCATGTCGAGCGCCACGCCGTACCGCTTACGCGCCCACACGCCGTCGTCGTAGGGGGTGACGCGGCGGCCCAGCGCCTTGCATTCCGCCGGGGTGCGGGCGGCGAGGATGGCGGCAACCCGTTCCTCATCGCCGAAGAGCCGGGCCTTACGGGTCATCAGGTACTGCTCGGCCCAGCGGTAGGTCACGCCGTCCTCTGTAAAGACACTGAGATGGAAGTTCGAGAAGGGGTGGGCGGTGCGGTAGAAGTACACGGTGTCCGGCATGGGAGAAAGCCTTCCAGACCGGGCTGGGAAACACATCTGCCAAGCGGGGTAGGCCAACGGGAAGAGGGCGGCGAGGTCTCCCCCACCGCCCTCCCCGTATGGCTGGTGTTACTGCACCTGATCGCGGCTGACGTTGAGGTACACCGCCACGTCGTCCATGCTCTCGACCTGCGAGAGGGGCACGTAGTGGTGCTGGCCGTCGGGGCTGTCGGTGCGGGTCAGCTTGAGCTGGTCACCCTCCACATGGTCCACCGTGCCGACGTGCTCGCCGTTCATGTCCTTGACCTGCATGTGCTCACCCTGGGCCTCCAGCCGTTCGCGGAGGTTCTGGTCGATCCGGTCGTCGATCTGGTTGGCGACGCTCTGGTCGTTTTGCCCGTCGTTCTGAGTCATGCGCGTAGCCTACGGGGCCCCTGCGGCGAATCAGATGACAGTCAGGTAGGGGGGACGGTCACCCAACGTTGGGGGAATCTCCATGTACCCCCGGCCGACCCCAGCCCACCTCGGCGGCCAGATTCCGCACGGCCTCCACGTCCAGCGCCGCGAGCGCCAGGTTGACCCGAGCTGCGAAGTTATGTGGAGCCCCCGGCAATGCCCCCGCCAGCGCGACCGCCCCCTTCTCGTTCAGAATCCAGGCCCGCTCCCGCGCGCAGAGGGTCTGCACCAGCGCCATGACGGCCTGGTACATGCGCCCCTGCGCGTCATGCACGTCGCCGCGTTTCAGGCCCCCCACCGCGCCGTCCAGCCAGAAGCCGGGTTGCCAGCCGTAGTGCCCTTCGAGGGCTTGAGCGAGGGGCGCCGGGTAGCCTCCGAGCCGTACCTTCAGCCGCTCCAACTTGCCTTCCGGGTCGTGGAGGAGGACTCCCGTCGCCAGTTCCGCCGCGTAGTGGTGCCCGTGGATGCCGTGGGGGTGCCCTGGTTGCGCGTGCAGGCTGACCCGTCCGGCCAGCGCGCCCTTCACACTTTGTTCGACCCGCCCGAGTTCCCGGTAGATGAAGTCCACCCGCTGCCCCCCCACCGTCAGCCACGCGCCGCCGTCCACCCACGGGCCCCAGCCGCCGGGCGGGGTGGCTGAGGCCGTGCCCGAGTCGTCCAGATCACGGCACAGGGCGCCCAGCGCGGTCAGGTCGAAGGGGGACGCGGCGTCGTAGGCGAGGCCCAGGTCGAGGTCGGGGCGGGCGTTGCCGCGGGCGTGCGAGCCGCCGAGGGAGACGGCGACCACGCCGGGAACCTGCGCGACCTGGGCGGCGATGGTGCGGGCGAGGTCGGGAACGGTCACGCCCTCATTCTCGCCTCAATCCTTCTGCACCACGCAAAAGCGGTTGCCGTCGGGGTCGGCCAGCACCACGTAGTCGGCCTCCGGCTCGTAGCGCCAGTCCACGCGGGTTGCCCCCAGCGCCAGTAAGCGCTCGACCTCCGCCGCCTGATCCTCGGCATAGAGGTCGAGGTGGTGGCGCCGCGCCTTCTCGGAATCCACGAGGTCGAGGGCCAGTTGAACGCCCGGTCCCTCCCGGGGCACCAGAACGGCCCAGTCCTCGTCGGGTTCGTTGCGGAGGCGGTAGTCCAGCGCCCGCGTCCAGAACAGGATGGCCCTGGGCACGTCGCGCACGCCCCAGACGATGGAGCCGATTCTGAGCATGGGCGCAGCTTAACAGCCCCGCCATTCGGCCTGCCGTGTGGGCCAGGCGGCGGATTCAGCCCGCCTCCCCCGCCCCGCTATGATGGCCGTTATGACGAAGGCGGGCGACAAGAAGGCGCAGCAGTACGGGGTGACGCCCCAGAGCGTGGATTTCAACGACTGGTACAACGAGGTGGTCAAGAAGGCCGACCTCGCCGACAACAGCCCCGTGGCGGGCACGATGGTCGTGCGGCCCTACGGCTCGGCCCTGTGGGAGAACATCGAGCGCTGGCTGGACGCGCGCTTCAAGGCGACCGGGCACGAGTCGCTGCTCTTCCCCACCCTGATCCCCATGAACTTCCTGACGAAGGAGGCCGAACACGTCGAGGGCTTCGCGCCCGAACTCTTCACGGTGACGAAGATCGGCACGGAGGAACTCGCCGAGCCCTACGTGATGCGCCCCACCTCCGAGACGATCATCGGCCACATGTGGAGCGGGTGGCTCAACTCCTACCGCGACCTCCCCTTCCTGCACTACCAGTGGGGCAGCGTCTTCCGCGCCGAGCTGCGGACGAAGGCGTTCCTGCGGACGAGCGAGTTCTACTGGCACGAGGGGCACACGGCGCACGCGAGCGAGGAGGAGGCCCGCGCCGAGGTCCGCCAGCAGCTCGACCTCTACCACGAGTTCTGCCGCGACGTGCTCGCCCTGCCCGTCGTGCGGGGCGAGAAGACGGCCTCCGAACGCTTCGCCGGGGCGGTCGCCACCTACTCCATCGAGGGGATGATGCGCGACGGCAAGGCGCTCCAGAGCGGCACCTCGCATTACCTGGGGCAGAACTTCAGCAAAGCCTTCGACGTGAAGTTCCAGACGCGCGAGCAGCGGGAGGAGTACGCCTACACGACGAGCTGGGCGATCTCCAGCCGCATCATCGGCGCGATCATCATGACGCACGGGGACGACCAGGGATTGATCATGCCCCCGGGCATCGCGCCCATTCAGGTCGTCGTGATTCCCGTGGGCCGCAAGGACAACTTCGACGAGATGGTGGCGGAGGGGGAAAAGCTGGCGGCCGAACTCCGCGCCCAGGGCCTCTCCGTGAAAGTCGATAAGCGCGACGGCGTGACGAACGGCTTCAAGTACAACGACTGGGAACTCAAGGGCGTGCCCGTCCGGGTCGAACTCGGCCCCCGCGATCTGGAGCAGGGCGTCGTGGTCGTCAAGAACCGCAACGCCGAGGAGAAGGAGACCCTGCGCCGCGACGAGGCCGTCAGCGGGATGCGCTCGCGCCTGGACGGCATTCAGGCCTGGCTCCTGAAGCGGGCGACCGACTTCATGCTCGAAAACACCGTCAAGGTGGACACCTACGAGGAATTCAGGGCCGCCATCGAGGCCGGGAAGTGGGTACTGGCCTTCCACTGCGGCGACGCTGAGAGCGAGCGGCAGATCAAGGAGGACACCAAGGCGACCATCCGCAACATCCCTCTCGACGATGCGGAATTCTTCGCCGAGCGGGAAGAGGGCGGGGTGTGCGTGCATACCGGACGGCCCGCCGCGTACGGCAAGCGGGTGATCTTCGGGCGGCAGTACTGAGGGAGCGGTCAGCCATCAGCTTTCAGCAGTCAGCAGGAGGGCCGTCCAATCCGCCGGATGGCTCTTTTGCTGTTGTCGGAGGAAAACCTAGGCTGGCCGCATGAGCACCGTCCGCCCCTTCACCTCCGCCGACCGTGACGCCTGCCTCGTCCTCTTCGACTCAAACGTGCCCGGGTTCTTTGTGCCGCAGGAGCGGGCGGAGTTCGAGGAGTGGCTGGGTCAGCCCTTCGATTCCGGCGAGTACGGCGAATATTTCGTGCTGGAGGACGGGGGAAGGGTCGTGGCGTGCGGCGGCGTGTGGCTCGACCCGCAGCATCCGGAGCGTCCGGCGGGCTTCAGTTGGGGCATGGTCGCGCGGGACGCCCACCGTCGGGGCTACGGGTCGGCGCTGTTGCACTTCCGGCTGGGGCGCCTGCGGGAACTGGGGGCGCGGGAGGTTCATCTGGACACCAGCCAGCACACCGCGCCCTTTTACGCCCGCTTCGGCTTCCGGGAGGTGCGGCGCGTGCCGGACAGCTATGGCCCGGGCCTGGACCGGGTGGACCTGGTGGCGGAACTGGGCGGGTAGTCGGACGCGTGAGGGCCAAGTCCCCCGCAGAAGTGGCCGCCCAGGACGGCACCGACCACAACCTGCACGGCCGTCCGGCGCTGCCACGTCTGACCGAAGGGGAGCGGGGCCGCGTCCGGGAGGCCCTGCGGCGGGCGCTGGTTTCCCGGTTCCGGGCGGGGACCCAAGCGGGTGACCCTGATCGGCGCCGGGCGGGAGGGACGGCCTGGGATAAGCACGGGCACGCTCTATCCTGGCCCGGTGACTGCTTCCCGCCCCCTGCCTCCGCCTGCGGTCACCCGGTTCCTGGTCGGAGCGGTGCTGGGCGTGGCGGTGGCCGCGCTGCTTCCCGACCGCTGGCCCCTGATCGTGCGCGTTCTGCTGGGTTGGAACACGCTCTGCCTGGCCGTGCTGATCCAGATTTGGCCGAGGCTGCTGCGCTCCACCCCGGAACGGACCCGGGAACTCGCCACCCGGGAGGACGACACGCGGGCACTCGCGTTACTGCTGACCGTCATGTCGGCCCTCGTCAGCCTGCTCGGCGTGGGGTTCGCGCTGGCCCTCGCCCGGCAGCGGCCCGGGTGGGCGCTCGGCCTGACGGCGCTGGCGGTCGTGACCACGGTGCTGTCGTGGCTGCTGCTGCACACCGAGTACACCCTGCACTACGCCCGGCGCTACTACCAAGACGGCGGCGGCATCCTGTTTCTGGAGGGCGACGGCACCGCCGCCGACCCCGACTACCGCGACTTCCTGTATCTGGGTTTGACCATCGGCATGACCTATCAGGTCAGCGACACGAACGTCAACTCCCGCCCGATGCGCCGACTGCTCCTCCAGCACGCCGTCCTCTCCTATGTGTTCGGGACGGTCGTGATCGCGCTGACGGTGGGCGGAGTGGCGAATCTGTTGGGGTGACCTTCAGCGTGCGTGACTGGGCGTCGTGCCTGGAGTGCGGGGCGCTGGCCTCCGTCACCGTGCCTACCGGGGGGCGGCACGGCTCTCGTAACCTGGCCCTGTGACGCCCAGTCCCTTCGATCCAGCGCTCGCCTCCAGGGCGATCACCACCTTCGGGCTCCCGGACGCTCGCCTGACCCTGCTGGGGGTCAGCGACAACACCGTCCTCCGCGTGGATACGCCCACAGGCGACCCGCTCGTCTTGCGGCTGCATACCGCCCCCGACCTCGGTGCCCGCGCCGTCACGTCCGAACTCGTGTGGCTCGACTCGCTCGGCGGGGTCGGCGATGGGGTCTTCCCGCGACCCCGCCGCAGCCTCTCGGGCGAAGGGCTGGTCGAACTCGGCGGCCCGGGTAGGACCCCCTTCGCGTCCCTGTTGACGTGGGTCCCGGGCGACGTGATCGGTGGGCCATTGAACGTAGTGCAGGCGCGACAGGCGGGCGGGCTCCTTGCCGCACTGCACCGCCACGCCGAAGCCTTCGTGCCCCCCGAGGGGTTCGAGCGCCCCACCTACGACCTCGCCTCCTTCCGCCGCCACTGGGAGAACATGCAGACGTTGCTCGGGCCAGCCCGGGTGACGGATCGGGAGGCCGCGACCATTGAGGCGAGCTGGCCGACCTTCGAGGCCCTGCTCGAACCCCTGCACAACGTGCCGGGCGGCTTCGGCCTGATCCACGGCGACGCGCACCCCGGCAACCTCTTGTGGGACGGCAAAACCCTGCGCATCATCGACTTCGGGCGACTGGGCTGGGGAGCGTACCTGTACGACATCGCCTACGCCGTGCTGGACTTCGGGCCCGCCGAGCGCGCCGCGTTGATGGAGGGCTACCGGAGCGTCAGGGGTCTGCCCGGAGGGGTCGAACCCTCCATCAGGGCGCTGACGGACCTGTCGGCGCTCGACAATCTGGCGTTCCTCGCGCGTCAACCCCACGAACACGAGTTCGTCCTTAAAGCCTTGCCATCCGTCGTGGAGGCCATCGCCCGACTGACGGCTGAGCGACCCGCGACCTGATTCACAGGGTGCCCAGGCCGCTCGACGTGTGACCGGCCACCGCCCGTCACCGATCACTCGCCATCAGGTACACCCCGGCCAGCAGCACCAGCACGCCCACCCACCCGCGCCACCCGTGCGGCTCCCGGAAGGCCAGGGCGCTGAACAGGAAGATGAAGGCGAGGCTCAGGCGGTCGAGCGCGGCGACTCCGGCAGTCGGCCCGGTCTTGAGCGCCGCGAAGTACGCCAGCCACGAGCCCGCCCCGCTCATCCCCGCCAGGACGATGAAGAGCCATGCCCGCCCGCTGAGGTCCGTCTTTCCGCTCAGGAGGGGTCCCAGTTGCCCGGTTCCGAACGCCACCGCCACCATCACCAGCGCCATGATGACCGCGCGCAGGGCCGTGGCGAGGGTCGGGTTCACGCCCTCCAGCCCCAGCTTGCCGAAGACGGTGACCCCCGCCCCACCGAGGGCGGCGAGCAGGCCGAGGGCGATCCATCCGGGGGAGTTCATGTGCGCATGATGCGCCCGGCCTCCGCCATTCGGCCCTTTCCCCCAGCCCCCGACTCCTTTACACTGGGGGGCGTGATCCGCTCTGCGCTTACCACCCGGGGACGCCTCGCCTAGCCCAAGGGCCTGAGCGAGTCCGTCCCCGGCTGCGTATGGCCGGGGCGTTTTCTTGTTGCCAAGGAGTGACCCTTATGTCCAAGATCGAGATTCAGGAATCGCGCGCCGAGCGCTACAACCCGCACGCCATCGAGCCCAGGTGGCAGGAAAAGTGGGAGCAAGACGGGCTGTACACCTTCCGCGAGGACCCGGCCAAAACCAAGCACTATGCCCTGACGATGTTTCCGTACCCCTCCGGCAACCTGCACATCGGCCACTGGTACGCGAACGTGGCGCCGGACGCGCGGGCGCGCTGGATGCGAATGCGCGGGTACAACGTCCTGTTCCCGATGGGCTTCGACGCCTTCGGGCTGCCCGCCGAGAACGCGGCGATCAGGAACAACCTGGACCCGGCGGTGTGGACGTACTCGAACATCGAGCACATGACGGGCCAGTTCAGGCGGATGGGCACCATGATCGACTGGTCGCGCCAGTTCGCCACCTGCGACCCCGAGTATTACCGCTGGAACCAGTGGTTCTTCGCCGAGTTCTTCCGGCGGGGCATGGTCTACAAGAAAGACGGCCCGGTGAACTGGTGCCCCAAGGACCAGACCGTGCTGGCGAACGAGCAGGTCGTGGACGGGGCGTGCGAACGCTGCGGCACCCCCGTCGAGCGCCGCAACCTGAGCCAGTGGTACATGAAGATCACCGACTACGCCGACGAGCTGCTGGACTTCTCGGACACCGACATGCCCGAGCGCGTGCGGCTGATGCAGACGAACTGGATCGGCAAGTCGGTGGGCGCCGAGATCACCTTCGACACGCCCGCCGGGCCGGAGACCGTCTTTACCACCCGCCCCGACACCGTGATGGGCGCGACCTTCCTGGTGCTGGCCCCCGAGCACTCCAAGGTGGCAGCATTGACGACCGAAGCTCAGGCCGAGGAGGTGCGCGCCTACGTCGAGGCGGCGGGCCGCAAGACCGACGTGGAGCGCCAGCAGGACAGCGGGGAGAAGACGGGCGTGTTCACCGGGAGCTATGCCACGCATCCGGTCAGCGGGCATCAAATCCCTATCTGGATCGCCGACTACGTGCTGGCGACCTACGGCACGGGCTCGATCATGGCGGTGCCAAGCGGCGACCAGCGCGACTTGGACTTCGCCCGCAAGTTCGGGCTGGAGGTGATCGAGACGGTGCGGCCCGAGGGCGCCGAGCCGATGGACGCGGCGACCGTCACCGAGGCGTACGCGGGCGACGGCATGATCGTCAACGAGGGGCCGCTGCATGGAATGAAGGGCGGCAAGGCGCACATCACCGCCGTGATCGACCGGCTGGCCGAGCTGGACGTGGCGCAACCCAAGACGACCTACCGCCTGCGCGACTGGTTGTTCGCGCGCCAGAGGTACTGGGGCACGCCCATCCCCATCGTGTACTGCCCGGAACACGGCGCGCAGGCCGTCCCCGACGACCAGTTGCCCGTCCGCCTGCCCGAGAACGTGGAGTTCACCCCCACCGGCCAGAGCCCCCTGAAGCTGGACCGCGAGTGGATCGCCACGACCTGCCCCGTCTGCGGCGGCCCCGCCGAGCGCGACACGGACACGATGGACACCTTCGTGGATTCGAGCTGGTACATGTACCGCTACCTGTCGCCGCACGACGACGCGCACCCCTACGACCCGGCGAAGGCCGACCTGATGCCGGTGGACCTGTACACGGGCGGGATCGAGCACGCCATCCTGCATTTGCTGTACTCGCGCTTCTGGACGAAGCTGATGCGCGACATGGGGCTGACGACGCAAAGCGAGCCCTTCCGGGCGCTGCGGAACCAGGGCATCATCCTGGGGCCGGACGGCGAGAAGATGAGCAAGTCGCGCGGCAACGTGGTGGACCCCGACGACCTGGTGCGCGAGTACGGGACGGACACGGTGCGCGCGTACCTGATGTTCATCGCGCCGTGGGAGCTGGGCGGCCCCTGGGACCCCAGCGGCATCAACGGCCCGTCGAAGTGGCTGAGCCGCGTCTGGGCCCTGTACTTCGACGAGAAGGTCCCCGGACCCGAGGAGAAGGTGACGGAGGGCGAGTTGCGCTACGCCGTCCACTCCACCCTGAAAAAGGTCTCGGGCGACTTCGAGCGCCTGAGCTTCAACACCATCATCGCCTCGCTGATGGAGCTGACGAACACGCTGGTGAAGGCCAAGCGTTCCCCCGCGTTCGGCACCCCCGCCTGGGACGAGGCGCTGGACATCTTCAACCGGATGCTGGCCCCCGTCGTGCCCCACATCGCCGAGGAAATCTGGATGGAGCGCGGGGGGTCGGAGAGCGTCCACGTCCAGTCCTGGCCGGAGGTGGACGAGGCCGCCGCCACCCGCGACACAGTGACCATCGGCGTGCAGGTGAGCGGCAAGGTGCGCGGGCAGGTGGAGATCAGCAAGACCGCTTCTCAGGAGGAGGCCCTGAGCGCCGCTCGCGCGAATCCGGACGTGGCGCGCTTCATCGAGGGCAAGACGACGGTGAAGGAGATTTACGTGCCGGGGCGGATCATCAACCTCGTCGTCAAGTAGGGCCCTCATGCCCCCGCCCTATCCACCGAGGCAGGGCGGGGGCACTTCCTCCAACAGAAGACCGCCTGTTTGTCAAATACCACGGTCACGGAATTGGTGTGGGGTGGACGCTAGGGTGCCGCGTTATGAGACGTTACGTGATCGCGGCGCTGGGAGCCCTCGCGCTGGATGGAGTCAATGCCGAGGCGGCAACCTACCGGCTGGCCCGGGTCAGCCATTACAACGCGGTTCGGGCCCAGACCGACCGCACGCCCCACATCTCGGCCTGCGGGCCCACGCGGCGCGGCCAGATCGCCCTGAGCCGCGACCTGCTGCGTCAGGTGGGCTGCGGGGCGCGTGTGCGCGTCACCGTGAACGGTCACAGCCGGGTGTACGTGGTCAACGACACCATGAACAGCCGCTACCGCCGCACGGCCGACATCCTGGTCCGGGGCGTGGGCAACGCGCGCAAGCTCGGCGTGTCCAAGGGGACGCTGACCGTGCTCCGCAAGGGCACCCGCTACCGGGGCTGAGCCGCGCCGGTCCTTTCCCGGCTCCGTCCACCCGGCTCCCGCGTTCACCACGTGAGGCCGCCCTCCGAGGAGTCCTCCGGGAGGAGGTCGGCGGGGGGCTCGTCTTGCGGCTCCTCGGGCACTTCCAGGGCCTCGCGGAGCAGTTGTACCTGCTCGGCATTCGCCTGGGCGTGGGCGTCTTCGGTCATGGGCCCCAGGGTGCCACACCCGGCGCCCGGACATGGCCGCATCTGCGGTGAGTTCGCTCCCCCTCCCCCACCGCTCGGCGGGGCGCGGCCCGCAAGGCGTCCAGGGCGGCACCCACCTCCGGCAGCTTCTCGAACTCGGTCCGCACGGCGAACTCCGGCCGGCACTCAAGGCTCACGAAGTCGTCCCGGTCGTCCCGGGCGAGGGCGGGCAGGGTGAGGCGCCGGGGTGAAGAGCACACCGCGGGCGGGTGGTGTCCAGGCTGTACTCGACGGGGTGTGGAATCATGCGGCGATCTTTCGGCCCACGAGGCCGGGGGAATCTTCCCGGACGCCCTCAGTTCAGACGCCCGGGGCTCGGCGGCCCCTGGACCTCCTCACCCGCGTAGACGGCGGCCACGTCGCGCAGGAGGCGGCGGGCGAGGGCGATCAGGTCGTCTTCCGTGGTGCCCGTCAGGTGGAAGGCGCCGCGCCCGGCGTACTCGACCACGAAGGCCCCGCCCTCGCGCCGCACCCGGACGAGCACCTCGCACAGCCCCAGCCTCAGCCACGCGGCGTGCCAGCCGCCGGGGGGCACGGGCCGCAGGCGGTTGTGGGGATCGGGCGTGAAGTCGAGCGTGACGTTGTTCAGGGGCAATCCCGGGCCGCTCGCGGTGCGCAGGGCGTGGTAGAGGGCGTTCAGGAACGCCTCGCAGGCCCGCTGCTCGGCCTGCCGGGCGTCAGCGGCGCGGCGGATCACGGCTTGCAGGGCGTCGAAGTCGTTCACGCGCCCCATTCCTACCATGTGCCGGGGCCGACAAGTGACCCCCCGCCCGCTCCCGCTATCCTGCCCCGCGTGAACCCTTTCCCCTCCCGGCCCGCCTTTCTCGTCTCCAACGGCACGGCGGAGGACCTGATCGGGGCGCGGCTGCTGGGGCATCTGGGGACCGGGGCGCGGGCGCTTCCCCTCGTGGGCGCGGGCCGGGCCTACACGGGCGTGCCGGACGTGACCCGGTTGGGCGAGGAACTGCGGCTGCCCAGCGGGGGCTTTCCCTTCGGCAGCGCCGCGAACCTGCTCGCCGACCTGCGGGCGGGGCTCGTCGGCGCGTCGCTGCGGCAGTGGCGGGACGCCGGGCGGGCGGCGCGGGGGGCGGGC
This sequence comes from Deinococcus aestuarii, assembly GCF_018863415.1. Classification (NCBI taxonomy): domain Bacteria; kingdom Thermotogati; phylum Deinococcota; class Deinococci; order Deinococcales; family Deinococcaceae; genus Deinococcus; species Deinococcus aestuarii. The sequence goes on from NZ_JAHKSN010000002.1 coordinate 322,071, forward strand.
GCGGTCGTCGTCGTGGGGGACGCCTACGCGCTGATGGTGGGGACGCTGGCGGCGCGGGGGGCGGGGGTGCCCCTCGTCCACGTCCAGCCGCTGCTGAGCGCGCACTACCTGGAGGGGCTGGGGGTGCGCGGGGCCCTCTCCGAACTCAACGCCCTGGGCGCCAACCTCCCGATGCCCTACGAGCTGCGGCTGGCGAGGGGGGCGCGGGCGGTGTTCGTGCGGGACGAGGGGACGGCGCGGCATTACCGGGCGCGGGGGGTGCGGGCGCGCTGGGCGGGCAGCTTCGCGCTGGACGTGCTGCCCCCGCCCGAGCGGGACCTGTCGGCGCTGACGGGGGGGCGCCCGGCTCTCGCCCTGTTGCCCGGCTCGCGGGAGGACCACCGGGAGAGCCTGCCCGTGATGCTGCGGGCGGCGGCGCGTCTCTCCGGCGTGACGGCCCTCGTCGCCTGGGCGCACGGGTGGGACGCCGTGACCCTGCCCGGCGGCTGGGCGCTGACGGTGGAGGACGACCGGACGGCCTGGGCGCGGGGGGAGGGGGCGCGCGTTCCCCTGCTGCGGGGCGCCTTCGGGGCGGTGGCGCGGGCGGCGGACGTGGCGGTCGGGACGGCGGGCACGGCGAACGAGCAACTGGCGGGGCTGGGGGTGCCCGTCGTGGCCTTTCCCACGGGCGGGCCGCAGTACACGGCGGGCTTCGCCCGGCGGCAGGGGCGGCTGCTGGGAGACGCGCTGAGCGTGGTCACCCCCGACCCGGAGGCGGTGGCGGCGGAGGTCCTGGCCCTCCTGCGGGACCCGGCGCGGCGGTCGCGGGCGGCGGTGGCGGGGCTGGGGCGGGTCGGCGCGGCGGGGGCGCTGCCCGTCATCGCCGCCGAGGTGCGGGGCCTGCTCGCGGCGTCCTAGCGACCGTAACTCGCCCGCAGCCGCCGCAGGCCGTCCCGAAAACCGATGGGGCGCGGGGGCAGGTCGCGGAGCAGGGCGGGCGTGAGCCCCCGCGCCCTCAAGCCCTCCAGCAGCCGGTCGAGCAGTTCGGGCGTCCCCGGGGGGCCGTCGTGCAGCAGGATCACGCTCCCGGGGCGCACCCGGGCCAGCGTCCGCGCGGCGAGATCGGCGGCGGGGAGAGCGGTCCAGTCGCGCCCCTCCACGTCCCAGAGGGCGACCCGGCGGCGGGCGAGGCGGGCGAGGAGGCGGGTCAGGGGGCTGTGGCCGCCGTAGGGGGGGCGGTAGAGGTGGGGGCCCGGCTCCCCGGCGCGGGGGTGCCAGCGCACCTGGGCCCACTCGCGCCAGGGGGGCAGCCGCAGGGCGTGGGTGTGCCAGCGCCCGTGCGCCTCGACCCCATGACCTGCCCCGGTGAGCGCCCGCAGGAGGTCCGGGCGCTGCGCGCAGGCCGGGGCGGTCACGAAGAAGGTGGCAGGGGCGCCGTGCCGCGCGAGGACCCCCAGCAGCTCGCCCGTCCGCTCGCCCGGCCCGTCGTCGAAGGTGAGGGCGACGCGGTTCGAGGTCCGGTCTCCCGGTCCCAGCGCCCCCCACCCGGCGGCGCGCCCCAGCAGGTCGGCCAGCAAGGCGGCGAGCGCGGCGAGGCCGAGGACAGCGCCCGGCTTCACGCGGGCTGCGCCGCCCGGCCCTCCGGGAACGCGCGGCGGAAGACGATGTAGGCGGCGGCGGTCGTCAGCGCCAGGATGGCCCCGACCAGAAAGGGGCCCGGCAGCCCGAGCTGCCCGAAGGCGAGGGTGCCGACGAGGGGCCCCAGGGCGGTGCCCGCGTTCTCCACGGTCATCAGGGCGCCCCAGGCCGCCGGGCGCTCGTTCTCGGGGAGGGTGCCGGTGACCAGGGCGGCCCAGCCGGGCGAGATGCAGGCGTAGCCCAGCCCCACAAGGGCCGCGAGGGGGTAGAGCGCCCACGTCGGGGGCGTGGTGGCGATCACGGCAAGGGCCAGGCCGATCAGCCCGAAGCCCACCGTCAGGGCGAGGCGGGCCCGGCCCCGGTCCGCCACCCGCCCAGTGAAGGGCAGGCTGGCGTAGGCGACCACCCCGCCCGCCGCGAGCAGGGCGACCATGCCCCAGTAGTTGAGCCCGAGCTGCGGCCCGATGGTAAAGAGCAGCGGCCCGAGCAGGGTCATGGTCATGTTCTGCACGAAGGCGGCGGGCAGCAGCGGCGCGAGCGCCCGGGCGGCGCGGCGCACCCGCCCCGGCTCGGGTGCCGCGCCCTCCTCCCGGCGCCGCACCGTCCGGGTGGGCAGGGCCAGGGTGGCGAGCACCCCCACGGTCTGCACCCCCAGCGCGATCAGGAGGGGCAGGCTGGCGTTCCCCTGCGCGAGCCCGCCGAGGAGCAAAAAGCCCCCGCCTACGAGCGGCATGACCCCCAGCGCCACGCCCGTGATCGCGCGGCCCTGGTACCCTTCCCGCGCCGCGTCGGCGGTGAGGTTCATCGCCCCCGGCCACATCGCCGCGAAGCCCGCCCCGTGCAGCGCGGCAACGAGGACAATCAGCCACGGCCAGTGCGCCAGCGGCAGCAGCGCCAGGGCCAGCAGGCTCAGGAGCGAGCCCAGCAGCATGACCACCCGCAGCCCGCGCCGGGCGATCAAGGCCCCCGCCGGGCCGCGCATCAGCGTGTCGGCGGCGAAGTGGGCGGTCCACGCCGCGCCCACGGCGGTCAGCGGCAAGCCCAGCGCGGAGGGGCCCGCCTGCGGCAGGTAGGCCGCGTAGACCCCACTGCGCACGAACTCCGCGCAGGCGAGCGCGACGGCGGCGGCGGCGACGGGCCCGAGGGTCCCCGGGCGCAGCGGTGAGCGGCGGGTCACGGCGCCTCCCCCACCGGAGGTACGCCCGGAATTCGGCGACCACCTGCTAGCCTGTGCCCGTGCCGGACTTCACGGTCGTGATTCCCGCGCGCAACGAGGCGAAGTACCTGCCCCTCACCCTGCGCGCCCTGGAACGCCAGCTTCATCCCCCCGCGGCCGTGATCGTCGTGGACAACGCCAGTCAAGACGACACGGCGGCGGTCGCGCGGGCCTGGGGAGCCACGGTCGTCTCCTGCCACGTGCGCGGCATCGCCCCTACCCGCCAGGCGGGTCTCGACGCCGCGCGCACCGGCTGGGTCGCCACCACCGACGCCGACTCGTTGCCCTGCCCCGAGTGGCTCGCCCGCTTCGACCAGGCGGCCGCCGGGCCCGGCCACTGCAACCGGGTGGCCCTCTACGGCCCGATGCGCTTTTGCGGCGTGTCGCGGCCCGTGTCGGTCCTCTCCGAACTCGCCTACGGCACCTTCCTGCACGCCTGCGCGGTGGCCGGGCGCCCCAACCTCGCGGGGGCGAACATGGCCTTTTCGCGCGGGGCCGCGCACCTCGCGGGCGGCTACCCCGACGTGGAGGCCTACGAGGACGTGCTGCTGGGACGGGCGCTGGGCCGTCTCGGCGAGGTCGCCTACGTGCCCGGCGCGCTGGTCGAGACGAGCGCGCGGCGGCTGGAGGGAGGCTGGCTGCCCTTCTTGTGGCGCCACGCGCAAAACCTCAGCGGTCATACGCGAGGGTATTTCGGGGAGTGAGGGCCCCGGCCTCCACCGGGAACGGGACCACGCGCGGCACCCCCAGCACCCCCGCGTACACGTCGAGCACCCGCTCGGCCACCCCGCCCGGCGTCCAGGCCGTCCCGAAGGTCCGCGCGCCCCCCGAAAGCCGCGCCCACAGCGCCGGGTCCCCCAGAATCTCGGCGGCGTGCCCGCGCAGCGCGCCCACGTCCCCGGGAGCGACGAGATACCCGCTCTTCCCGTGCGCCACCCCGCTCAGCGTGCCGCGCGCCCCGACCGCCACGACGGGCACGCCCATCAGTTGCGCCTCCTGAAGGACGAGGCCCTGCGTCTCGGTATCGCTGGCGAAGAGGAAGAGTTCGGCGAGGCGGTAGTACGCCCCGATCTCGGTCCAGGGGCGCACGCCGAGAAACGTCACCCGGTCCGCCACGCCCACCCGCTCGGCGTGCGCGCTCAGGTGCTCGCGCTCCGGCCCCTCGCCCAGCACGACGAGGTGGGCGTCCGGCAACCCGGCGAGCGCGTCGAGCACGAGGTCAAAGCGCTTCTCGCGGGCGAGCCTTCCCACGCTGAGGAGGCGGCGCTTTCCGGCGGGCCAGGGGTTCTGGATGGGGGGGGCCTGCCGCAGCACCTCCGGCCGGGCGGCGGTGGGGATGACGACGGGGTTTTTCACGCCCATCGCCTGGGTCACGTCGAGCATGGCGGCGGTGGGGGTGATCACGGCCTGGGCGCGGCGGTAGTACAGGCCCATGACCCGGGTGACGATCCGGGTATGCCGCTGGATCGGGGTCAGGCCGGGGAGGTAGTGGGTGTACGCCTCGACGTGGGTGTGGTACGTGGCGACGTGGGGCACCCGCCACTTGCGGGCGAGCCGCGCCCCGGCGAGCCCCAGGGTCAGCGGCGTGTGGGTGTGAACGAGGTCGTACTTCTGCTCGAAGTCCTTGCGGGTGGGCCACGCCAGGCGGTAGGTCGGCAAGAAGACGTAGCGGACGCTGGGCGCCCGGCGCACGTCGGGGCGGGTGTCGTCCGCATCCGGGCCGTGCCCATCCGGAAAGGAGGGGGCGACCACCTCGACGTGGTGCCCCCGCGCCCGCAGCTCGTCACTGAGGAGCCCGACGCTGGTGACGATCCCGTTTTGATCGGGCAAGAAGGTGTCGGTGAACAGGCCGATCCGCAGAGGTCTCACATGCCCCCCGCATCCGCCTGGTTGTTAAAGGAATGCTGAAGCGTCATTGCCCGAGAGCATACGACGCCGAGGCTGACGGGCGCCTTCATGGGCCTTCAGAAATCCTCACGCGCGCGGGGTCCGGCCCGGGGCAGCTCGCGAGAAGGGGGCGGCCCCCGGGCAGGGTTCCAGGCCGTCGAGAAGCGAACAGGGGGCGCCGCGCACAGGCCTGGATGCCCCGGACACGCGGCCACGGGGCACCGCCCTAGAGTGGCGCATGGCCGCTCCTCGCCGAATCGTCCGCCTCCGGACGCCCCTTTCCGTCCTTCGGCGGGCCCTGACCCGCGCCGGAGCCCACGGCGCCCTCCACGGCGGCCACCCCGGCGACCCGCGCGTGGGCCTGACCGTGCCCGTCGCCGAACCCGCCGAACTGCGGGAGGCGCTCGCCGCCCTGGAGGCGGCCGGGGTGCGGGCCACGCTGCTCGCGCCGGTGGGGCTGGCGACCCTCGACCCGGGGGCGCTGCGGCTCGCCACGGGGGCCGGGCACGAGGTCGCCGGGCAGGGCGACCCCGCCGGGCTCCCCCGACTCGACGTGGCGGCGGGGCAGCCGGTCACCGTCTGGGCCTCCGACGAACCCCTGGGCCTGGGCCGGCCTCCCGCTCTGGCCGCGCGGGGCGTGCGGCCCCTGCCCCTCCCCTCCGGGACGCCGGAACCGGGGCTGACCCTGCGCGTGCCGCCCGCCGACCTGCCTGACGCGCTCGCCCGGCTGGGGGCGCTCGGCTACCGTCCCGTGCCCGTGCGGGAGGTGCCCGGATTGCGGGCCGCCACCCCCCGCGACCTCCTGATCCACGTGTACCGCCGCGTGGTGGACGACCGCTTCGCCCGCGCGCACGGCGTCCTGCCCCTCACCGAGCGGGCGGACGCCGTGATGCGGGTGGCGCTGCGGCCCATGCCGGGGGCGCTGCCCTTCCCGCCCGGCAGCCTCACCGCCGAGCTGCACCTGCACAGCCCGCGGCTGGTGGGCCTCAATGCCCGGGGCTCGCTGACCGCCTACCGCGCCTACCAGCGGTCGCTGCGGGACGTGGCCCGGGCACTCAGGGAACGGCCCGGGTTCGCGCAGGCCCGCGCCGTCTTCGCCGTCACCCTCTTTCACGGGCCGCTGGAAAGGAGCGGCTTCACGGTGGTCCGCCTGCCCCCCGCGCAGGCCCGGCTGTACGGGCTGGGCTTCCGGGTGATGCGGCTGGTGTACGGCACGAAAGTCTCCCCCTCCGAGACCGAGCCCCGGCTGGCCTGGATGGAGCGGGAGGCGTTCCTGGCGCGGCACGGCTGAGCCAAAGAAGCGGGGCCGCCCCCCCATTCCGGCGGACGGCCCTGCCTGGTGCCCTGACCTAGCGGCTGACGCTGACGCTCGCGCGGGGTTCGAGCGCGTAGAAGGCGACCACGGCGACGAGGGTGCCCACCCAGCCGGGCGCGGTGCCGAGGTCCAGCTCGAAGGGGCGGCCCAGCACCGTGCTGCCGAGCTGGCCCTGGAGCTTTTCACCCTGCTGCTGGGCCACCACGTTCCAGCCCACGATGGGCTCGCCGAAAAAGCCCGTCACCCGGTCCACGCCGCGCAGCACGAGGCGCTGGCCGCCGACGTTGCCGCGCAGCTCGCCTTCTTCGAGTTCGATCCGCACCGGCTCGTCACCGACGGTGCCCTGCACGCCGCGCTCGGTGATCTCCAGCTCGATGTCCTTGCCGTGGAGCCTGCCGCCCGCCCGGCCCGTGATGCGGTCCCCGTCGATGGCGCAGCGCACGCCGTACCCGCCCTGCTCGCCGCCCAGACGGCCCTTGATGAGGTCTTCCATGCCGGGGAGTATAGCGGGGCCCGGTCAGGGGGCAGGGGTCCGTGAAAAAAGACAGGGACGGCCCAGCCCAGAAGAGGGGAGGGGGCCCACCTGACCCCAGTCACTCCCCCTGCAAACAGCTCTGCGAGTCCGCTCCTCCGGGCCACCACCCCTTCAGGGAGGCCGGGGAAGCGGGTTCGGCTCCCCTCCCGGGGGAGTTGCCCGAGGAGTCGACTCGGGCGAACGCTCCCGACCTCGAACATGGCGTGGGGGCCGCCCGCTCCCGCTCACGCCTGACCGCGCCCCGGCGCCACCCCGATGCGCTCGAAATAGTCCCGCCGCGTCAGCACCGGCCCCCCCTCCCCCAGCCGCGCCCGGCCCACGTTCCAGCGCTCGAAGAGAAGCCGCAGCGCCCCGCCGAGGAGGGCCGCGCCGTACCACGCGGGGGGCGGAGTGCTGAAGCGCAGGGTGTGGCCGTCCCAGGCGAGGTGCGGGCACCCCTCGTCGCGGGCGGCCCAGAACATGCCGCCGACTTCTCCGAGGCGCTGGGCGCGGACGGTCAGCGGCGGCTCGCGCACCTCGGCGTCGAACTGCGGCGCGGCGAAGGCCTGCCCGTAGAGGTCATAGAGGTGGGTCTGAAGCTGATGTGCCTGCGCCCGCAGCCGGGCCTCCTCCCGCCCGGTGAGGGTGCCGGGGGGCGCGTCGAGCCCACGGCGCACGTCCGCGAGTTGGGCCTCGATGACCGCCAGACGTTGACGGGGGGTGGGGGGGGGCGGCGGCGGCGGCGGGTCGCCCGTCAGCGTGCGGGCGGGGTCGGTGTACTCGCGGCTGCCCCACCCGGCGACCTCTCTGAGCCCCGCGTCCTCGATCACCCACAGCCGGGTCGCCACCTCGCGGGCGAAGCGGCGGTCGTGGGTGACGATCACCACCGCGCCCCCGTAGGCGTGAACGGCGTCTTCGAGCGCCTGAAGGGCCTCCACGTCGAGGTGGTTCGTCGGCTCGTCGAGGAGCAGCAGGTCGGCGCGCAGGGCGCTCACCAGGGCGAGCCCGGCCCGCGCCCGCTCGCCGCCGCTGAGCTCTGAAGGGGTCTTCGGCCAGTCGGCGGCGACGAAGCCCGCCCGGCCCAGCAGCGCCCCCGCCCGCTCGCCGAAGCGGCGCTCGAACTGCGCCCGCAGCCCCTCCCCCGGCGTCAGGCCGTGCCACGTCTGGTCGAGGCTGGCGACGCTGACCCCGCTTGCCACCCGCAGCACGGGTTCGGGGCCGCCGGGTGCGGGCGGGTCGGGGTGCGTCTCGCCCGCGAGCAGCCGCATCAGGGTCGTCTTGCCCGTGCCGTTCGCCCCCATCAGGGCCACCCGGTCACCCTGGCGCAACTTGAAGGCCACGTCTTGCAGCACGGCCCGGCCCCCGTAGCTCCTGGAAAGGTGCTCGCCCCACGCGACGAGCCGCGCCCGCGCCGTGCCCGCGAGCAGGCGCATCCTGATCTGGCGCTCGGGGAGGGGCGCTTCCGTGACGGGCAGGCGGTCCACCCGGGACCTCAGGGCCCGCGACCGCCTGCCCCACTCGTCCAGCCGCTCGGCGCTGCCCGAGAGGCGGGAGGCCTCACGCCCACTCAGGCGGGCGGCGCGTTCCCGGGTGCGGCGTTCCAGGTCGCGCTGGGCGCGCGCGCGGGAGTAGCCCCCCGGGTACTCGCTGGCCTCCCCCCCTTCCAGCCACAGGCTGCGGGAGGCGACGGCATCGAGGAAATCCCGGTCGTGGCTGGTGAGGAGCACCCCCCCCGGAAAGGCGCGCAGGTGGTCTTCGAGCCACTCGCGCATCCGCACGTCGAGGTGGTTGGTCGGCTCGTCGAGGATCAGCAGCTCCGGCTCGCGGGCCAGCGCCAGCGCGAGGGCGAGGCGGGTGCGCTCGCCCCCCGAGAGGGTCGCCGCCTCGCGGAAGGTGAAACGGGTGAGGTCGAGGACGCCGAGCGTCCGCGCGGCGCGGGCGGGCCAGGTGTAGGCGCCCGCATCCTCCAGCCGCGCGTGCAGGGTGCTCCAGGCGGCCAGCGTCTCGGGGTCCCCGAGGTTCGCCTCCAGCGCCAGCAGCTCGGCCTCGGGCTCGCGGTAGGGGTGCGCCGCGTCGATCAGGGCGCGGACGGTCAGGCCGGGCGGGGGCGCGTGGTGCTGCTCCAGCACGCCCACCCGCAGGCCCGGCGAGCGCCACACCGTCCCCTCCTCGGGGGTCAGGTCACCCAGCAGCACGCGCAGCAGGGTGGTCTTCCCCGCCCCGTTGCGGCCCAGCAGCGCCACCCGCTCGCCGGTCGCCACCGACACCGACACGTCCGCCAGCACGGGCCGCTCCCCGAAGGACAGCGAGAGGTCGGCGGCGGCGAGCAGGGTCGGCATCCGCGCGGCAGGCTAGCGCAGGCGCCGGCCCGTCACGGCGAGCCTTCCCCCGGTTGGGCTCCGCCTTCCCAAGCGGGGCCTTGAGGAAAACTTGACATTCGCCCGGAGAGGCCCCACACTACGGGCATCAAGAACTGAAATCGTTTGCACCGCCCCGGTGCCCCTCGGGCCGGACCCCGGCCCCCTGCCTGGCGGACGACCTCCAGGACGCTCCCGTGCCGTCGCCCCTCCACCTTCTCGTGAAAGTGAAACCGTTTGCATGATCGGTCTAGAGGACGTGGCAAAACTCGCGCAAGTCTCCCCGGCCACCGCGTCGCGGGCGCTGAGCCGACCCGAACTCGTGGCGGAAACGACGCGGGAGCGGGTGCAGGCGGCGGCGCGGACGCTGGGCTACCGGCCGAACGTGCTGGCCCGCAGCCTGCGCCAGCGCGGGAGCCGCACGCTGGGGCTGGTGGTGACCGACATCCTCAACCCCTTCCACGCGACGCTCGCCAAGGGTGTGCAGGACGTGGCCGAGGCGCAGGACTACACGGTGCTGATGTTCAACTCGGACGAGGAGTCCGCCAAGGAGCGCCGGGCCTTCGAGACCCTGCGCGGGCACCTGCCCCGGGGACTCATCGTGGTGCCCACACCCGCCACCCACACCAACCTCGACCTGCTGCCGGGCCTCCCGGTGATCGAACTCGACCGGGCGAGCGGGCGCGCGAACGCGCACACGGTCCTCGTGGACAACGAAATGGGGGCCTACCGGGCGGTGTCGTACCTGACGGGGCTGGGGCACCGCCGCATCGGCATGGTGGTGGGGCAGCAGGACATCTCCACGGCGGTCGAGCGGCACGAGGGCTACCGCCGGGCGCTTCAGAGTGCGGGGATCCCCTACCGCCCCGAACTCGTGCGCCCCGGACACCACCGCGAAGGAGACGGGCGGGCGGCGGCCCACGCGCTCCTGAGCCTGCCGCCCGGGGAACGTCCCACCGCCCTCTTCGTGGGCAACAACGAGATGACGGTGGGCGCCGTGCTCGCCCTGCGCGACCTGGGCCTGAGCCTGCCGGGAGACCTTTCCCTGGTGGGCTTCGACGACTCGCGCTGGGCGCAGACGATCCTCCCGGCCCTGACGGTGGTCGCGCAGCCCGCCTACGACCTCGGGGCCCTCGCCTGCCACACCCTGCTGGGCGTGCTGGAGGGCCGGGAGGTGCCCACCTCCACCCGGCTGCACACCACCTTCATCGAGCGGGACTCGGCCGCCCCCCTGGTGACGCCGCCCCTCCAGAAGGCAGGTGCCCGGTGACCCCTCCCGCGACGCTCTCCGCCCTTCCGCTGGAGGCCGACGCCTTTGCGCCCTTCGGCGCGGTGCTCGGGCGTCCGGCGGGCGAGCCCACCCTGGACCGGGGCGACATCACCTTCTGGCACGCGACGGGCGACCTCGCGGGGCTGGCGGGGAGTGGGGTGACCGGGCACCTGATCGCCCACCAACGTGACCCCCTCCTCACGCAGATCGAGCGCCACGTCCGCACGCCCGAGGTCTTCCTGGCCCTGGACGGCCGCAGCCTGTTCGTGGTCGGGGCGCCCGGCGAGGCCGACCCGGTGGGCCTGCGCGCCTTCGTGATCGGGCCGGGCCAGGGCGTGCTGCTGCATCCCGGCACCTGGCACTGGGCGCCCTATCCCATCACCCCCACCGCCACCTTCCTGCTCGTGCTGCGCGCCGAGACGCCGGAGCACGACATCGAGACCCTGGACATTCCCCCGCACCGCCTGGAGGCCCGCGCCGTGCCGAGCCCCTGACCCCGGTCCCTGCCCCCGGTGTCCTCTCTGACACCGCTTCTGTCCGCCCCCGGCCCTCCGCCCCTTCACTCACCCCAGGAGAAGACCATGCGCACCCCCACCAAGCTCGTGACCGCCGCCCTCGCCGCCACCACCGTCCTCGGACTCGCGCTCGCGCAGGGGAATCAGCCGGTGATCGGGCTGATCACGAAGACGGACACCAACCCCTTTTTCGTGAAGATGAAAGAGGGCGCCCAGGCCGAGGCCAAGCGCCTCGGGGCCCGGCTGATGACGGCGGCGGGCAAGGCCGACAACGACAACGCTTCGCAGGTCACCGCCATCGAGAACATGGTCGCGGCGGGCGCCAAGACCATCCTGATCACCCCGTCGGACTCCAAGGCGATCATCCCGGCCATCAAAAAGGCCCAGGCCCAGGGCGTGCAGGTCATCGCGCTCGACTCGCCCACCGACCCCGCCAGCGCGTCGGACGCCCTGTTCGCCACGAACAACTTCCAGGCGGGGGTCCTGATCGGGCGCTACGCGAAGGCCGCGATGGGGGGCAAGCCGCTGAAGATCGCCACCCTCGACCTCTTCCCCGGCCACCCGGTGGGCATCGCCCGGCACAACGGCTTCCTGGCGGGGCTGGGGATCAAGGACAGCTCGGGCCAGGCGATCACCGCCCAGACCCCGGCCAACGTGGTCGGCGGCGTGGTGGTGTGCGCGCAGGATTCCTTCGGGGATCAGGCCAAGGGGCAGACGGCGATGGAAAACTGCCTCCAGAAGAACCCCGACATCAACCTCGTGTACACCATCAACGAGCCCGCCGGGTACGGCGCCCACCAGGCGCTGAAGAACGCGGGCAAGGACAAGGCCGTGATGATCGTCTCGGTGGACGGCGGCTGCAACGGCGTGCGCGGGGTGCAAAGCGGCGTCTTCGCGGCGACGAGCCAGCAGTACCCGCTGAAGATGGCGGCCCTCGGCGTGGCGGCGGGGGTGGACTTCGCCAAGTCCGGCAAGAAGGTCAAGAGCGGCTACACCGACACCGGCGTGAACCTGATCGCCGCCAAGGCGGTGTCCGGCGTGCCCAGCCAGAGCGTGCAGTACGGCCTCGCCAACTGCTGGGGCAAGTGAGCCCCGGCGCCTGAGGCGCGCCCCAGACCCACGGGGAAGGTCCGCTCCAGGCTGGCCTTCCCCCGTTCTCACCCGCAAAGGAAGACCCGGCGCATGACCACCCCTCCTGCCCCCCTTGCCAAGGCCCCCGACCGCCTCTCCCTGCGGGAGCGCATCCCCAACATCGCCATCCTGGGACCGCTGCTCGCGCTGCTGCTCGCCGTCATCTTCTTCTCCACCCAGTCCGACCGCTTCCTGAGCCCGCAGAACTTCTCCCTGATCTTCCAGCAGGTCTCGTACGTGGCGGTGCTCGCCATCGGGCAGACATTGATCATCCTGACCTCGGGCATCGACCTCGCGGCGGGCGTGATGATGGCGCTCGGCGGCGTCGTGATGACCCGGCTGGCGGTGAACTCGGGCCTGAACCCCTTCCTCGCCATTGGGCTGGGGCTGCTCGCCACCACCTTCATCGGGTGGATCAACGGCCTCCTGATCACACGGCTGCGCTTGCCTCCCTTCATCGTGACGCTGGGGATGTTCGGCATCGTGTTCGGGGTGACGCAGGTGTACTCGCGCTCGGAGACGGTCTCGAACCTGCCCGCGCCGCTGACCTTCTTCGGCTCCACCTTCCAGATCGGGACCACGACCTGGACCTACGGCACCCTGTTGATGCTGGCGCTGTACCTGCTCACCCACGTCATCCTGACGCAGACCTCGCCGGGCCGTCACCTCTACGCGGTGGGCAACAACCCCGAGGCCGCGCGGCTGACGGGCATCCCCACCACGCGGGTGCTCGTGATGGTGTACACGCTGGCGGGGCTGACCTACGGGATCGCCGCGCTGCTGCTGACCGCGCGCACGGGGGTGGGCGACCCCAACGCCGGGCAGACCGAGGCGCTGGCGTCGATCACCGCCGTCGTGCTGGGCGGCACCTCCCTCTTCGGCGGGCGGGGCGCGATCATCGGCACGCTGCTGGGGGCCCTGATCGTCGGCGTGTTCACCAACGGCCTGACCCTGATGGGCGTGCCCTCGGTGTACCAGTACATCATCACCGGCCTGCTCACCATCCTGGCGGTCGCCGTGGACCAGCTCTCCCGGAGGAAGGCGTGACCATGCAGACCTCTCCCTCACAGGCGGGCGCCGTGCCGCTCAGCCCTCCCGTTCCCACCGTCTTCGAGGCGCGGCAACTCGTCAAACGCTACGGCCACGTCACGGCCCTCGACGGCGTGGACTTCGAGTTGCGGCAGGGCGAGATCCTCGCCGTGATCGGTGACAACGGGGCGGGCAAGTCGAGCCTGATCAAGGCGCTCTCGGGGGCCGTGGTGCCCGACAGCGGCCAGATTTTCCTCGACGGCCAGCCCGTGCACTTTCGCAGCCCCATCGACGCGCGGCGGCAGGGCATCGAGACGGTCTATCAGGACCTCGCCGTCGCGCCCGCCATGACCATCGCCGAGAACCTCTTCCTGGGCCGCGAGCTGTACCGGGGCGGCTCACTCGGGCGGATGCTGCGCTTGATCGACAAGAAGCGGATGCTGACCGAGGCGACCGAGCACATGAAGACCCTCCAGTTCTCCATCCGCTCGATGACCCAGCCCGTCGAGACCTTATCGGGCGGCCAGCGGCAGGGGGTGGCGGTGGCCCGCAGCGCGGCCTTCGCCCGGCACGTCGTCATCATGGACGAGCCGACCGCCGCGCTGGGGGTCAAGGAGGGCAACATGGTGCTCGACCTGATCCGCCGGGTGCGCGACAAGGGGCTGCCCGTCATCATCATCAGCCACAACATGCCCCACGTCTTCGAGATCGCCGACCGTATTCACATCCAGCGGCTGGGGCGCCGCGCCGCCGTGGTCAACCCGCGCAGGCTCAGCATGGCGGACACCGTGTCGGTGATGACGGGGGCGCTGGAACCCTCCAAGCTCTCGCCGGACGTGCTGGCGTAGCGGTCAGCTCTCAGCCGTCAGCGAAACGCAAACTCCCGCCGAGGCGATCCCCGGCGGGAGTTTCGTTTGGAAGAGGCTTATGCGCCCTGGGTGCTCTCGGCGTTCTGCATCTCGGTCGCGGGCGTGTCCGAATCGCCCTGCCCAACGTCTACGGTCCTGGGCGCGTTGAGTTGCCCACCGCTGCGAACCTGCACGGTGCGCTTCTGGGCGGCCTCGCTGCGGGGCACGGTCAGGGTCAGGGTGCCGTGGTCGAAGTCGGCCTCGACCTTGGTGAGGTCGTACTTCGCGGGCACGCTGAAGGTGCGCGAGAAGGTCCCGTAGGCGCGCTCGACGCGGTGGGCGGTGCGGCCCTCGCCCCGGGTGTAGGTGCGCCTCGCCTGCACGGTCAGCGTCTGGTTCTCGGCCTCGATCTGGATGTCGCCGGGCTGCACGCCGGGCAGGTCGAGGGTGAGTTCAAGGCCCCCCTCGTCCTCGTGCACGTCCACGGGCGGGGCAAGCCGGGCCACCTGGCCGCTCACGCCGCCGCCGAACGCACGGTCCATCCGCTGGGTCAGTTCCTCGATCTCACGAAAAGGGTCAAAACGCATCAAGGTCGTTACCTCCTGTGACTGGAAGCGGCTCGGCAGCTCCTGCATCGCCTCCCGCTCAACTGCCTATAGCTTAAAACCTGAGTGCCAACGTGTCAAGTTTAGTGCGTCTTTAAGGGGGCGGTAAGGCTGAGCTCTGGTCGTCCCCTCCCCACCCGCCTCGCCCCGGTGTACACTCCCCGAGGCAAAGGGCGGCTGGTCCGCCCCCCGGCCTTTCTCAGCGGCCCCGTGAGGCAGGAGAAGGAGCGAAGATGCAACAGGGTTTGATGGGCCGACAGCACGCGCTGGGCGGCGTTTTCTATGGCCGAGGGCAGGCATGACGCCGAAGGCCACCATCCTCACCGCCGACGAGGTGCGCCGGGCACTGACCCGCATCGCGCACGAGATCGTGGAGCGCAACCGGGGGGCCGAGAACCTGGCCCTGATCGGGATTCACACGCGGGGCATCCCGCTCGCGGACCGACTCGCCGCGAAACTGAGCGAGCTGGAGGGGGTGGACGTGCCCACCGGCAGGCTCGACATCACCCTCTACCGCGACGACCTGACGGAGATTGCCCGGCAGCCCATCATCCGCGAGACGCAGGTGCCCTTCGACCTCGCCCGCAGAAGGGTGATTCTGGTGGACGACGTGCTGTACACGGGCCGCACCGTTCGCGCGGCGCTCGACGCATTGATCGACCTGGGCAGGCCCGAAGGCATCCAGCTCGCCGTCCTCGTGGACCGGGGGCACCGCGAGCTGCCCATCCGCGCCGACTATGTGGGTAAGAATCTCCCGACCGCCCGCACGGAGGTCGTCAAGGTGCGGCTCACCGAGACGGACGGGGTGGACCTCGTGGAGTTGCACGACGTGGAGACGCTGCGATGACGGCCTCCACCCTCTCCCGCCCCCGGCACCTGCTCGACTTCCAGGGCTGGTCCCGCGAGCGGCTGACGGCCCTTCTCGACAACGCGGACACGATGGGTCAGGTCCTCGACCGCCCGGTGAAGAAGGTCCCGGCGCTGCAAGGGCTGACGGTCTGCACGGCCTTTTTCGAGAACTCCACCCGCACACGCGTCTCCTTCGAGCTGGCCGCCCGGCGGATGAGCGCGGACGTGGTGAGTTTCGCGGCAGGGGCGAGCAGCCTCTCCAAAGGTGAATCCCTGCGCGATACGGTGGAGGTGCTGACCGCCTACAAGGTGGACGCCTACGTCGTGCGGCACCACGCGGCGGGGGCGGCGCATCTCGTCGCACGCTATTCCGGCAAACCCGTCATCAACGCGGGGGACGGGCGGCGGGCGCACCCCACCCAGGCCCTCCTCGACGCCTACACCGTGCGGCAGGAGTTCGGCACCCTGGAGGGCCTGACGGTCGCCATCATCGGGGACGTGCGGCACTCGCGGGTGGCGCGCAGCAACGCGGAACTGCTGCCGCGGCTGGGAGCGAGGGTCGTGCTGTGCGGTCCGGCGACCCTGCTTCCTCCCGACCTCGCCCGCCTGCCCGGCGTGACGCTGACGACCGACCCCCGCGAGGCCGTCCGGGGCGCGCACGCCGTCATGGCCCTGCGGCTCCAGCAGGAGAGGATGGACGCCGGGTACCTCGCCAGCCTTCAGGAGTACGCCGACACGTATCAGGTGAACGAACGCCTCATGGCCGAGGCCGAGAGCGGCGCCATCGCCCTGCACCCCGGCCCCATGAACCGCGACCTGGAGATCAGCTCGGACACCGCCGACGGCCCGCGCAGCCGCATCGTGCGGCAGGTGGAGAACGGGCAGGCGGTCAGAATGAGCGTGCTGTATCACCTGCTGGTGGGGCGGGAATAGTTCTCCCTCTCCCCTTGCGGGAGAGGGCCGGGGTGAGGGGGCGTGTGACCAGCGAAGACGAAGCCAAGATGCCCTGTCTCTTGTACAGAGCGCGCTGCGGGTCACTTGCGGTCACCCCCTCCCGGCCTCCCCCCTCTAGGGGGAGGAGTACAAAAGCAAATGCCTCCGCTTGATTCAAGGGACTGAAATGACACAACTCACCATCACCAACATCAAACGTCCCGGCTCCGACCAACTCGAAAGCGTCACCGTCGAGAACGGTGTCATCCAGGGCTGGAATCTCGGCGAAGTCGGGGAAGTGATCGACGGGCGGGGGGGCACGGTCGCGCCCGCCCTCATCGAACTGCACGCCCACCTGCGCGAGCCGGGGCAGACGGAGAAGGAAGACCTCGCCTCTGGGCTCGCGGCGGCGGCGGCGGGCGGATACGGGACGGTCGTGTCCATGCCGAACACGTCCCCGGTCGTGGACGACCCGGCCATCGTGCAGGCATTGATCGAGCGGGCGGACGGGCTGGGCCTCGCGCGTTTGAAGCCTGCCGCCGCGCTGACGAAGGGGCAGCAGGGCGAACAGCTCGCCGAGCTGACCTACCTCAAGGAGGCGGGGGCCGTCATGTTCACCGACGACGGGCGGACGAACGAGAACGCCCGCGTGCTGCGGCTGGGGCTGGAGTACGCCCGCTCGCTCGGCATGGTTGTGAGCGTCCACGCGGAGGACGCCTCGTTGCGCGCGGACGGGGTGATGAACGAGGGCCCGGTCTCCGAGGAACTGGGCCTCCCTGGCAACCCGGCGGCGGCAGAGGCGGCCCGCGTCGCGCGTGACCTGGAGATCGTGGCGCAGACGGGGGCGCGGCTGCACGTCCAGCACCTCTCGACGGCCCGCGCGCTCGACCTCGTGCGGGAGGCGAAGGGGCGCGGCCTGCCCGTCACCTGCGAGGTCTGCCCACACCACCTGACGCTGACGGACGAGGCGCTGCGGAGCTTCGATGCGATCTACAAGGTCGCCCCGCCGCTGCGGACCCAGGCGGACGCGGATCACCTCCTCGAAGGGCTGCTCGACGGCACGGTGGACTGCCTCGCCACCGACCACGCGCCACACACGCGGGCGGAGAAGGAGCGCGACCTCCTGAGTGCGCCCTCCGGCATCGCGTACATCGAGATCGCCTTCCCGCTGATGTGGACGCGCTTTGGAGAACGGCTGGGGCTCGAAAAGCTGCTCGACCTGATGACCGCCGCCCCCGCCCGGGTGATGGGCTGGCCCGAACCGACGTTGGAGGAGGGCGCCCCCGCCGACCTCGTGGTGCTGAACCTGGAGACCGAGCGCGAGGTCAACCCCGCCGAGTTCCGGAGCAAGGCGAAGTTCACCCCCTGGGCGGGCGAGACGCTGAAGGGCTGGCCGACGCTGACGGTGGTGGGCGGGAAGGTGGCGTTCAGACGGGAGGGGTGAGACGGGCGGCCTGGACGGTGGGCCTGGGCCTGAGTGCGCTCGCCGGAGCCGCGCTCGCCCAGGCGTACACCTTCGAGGTCAACTCCCACCGACGCGAATTGACCGGCCTGCGTAAGCCTCTGCGGGTCGTCCAGCTCTCGGACCTGCATTACGGGGCCTACATCGGGCGTGGGTCGGTGCGGGCGTGGGTGGACGCGGCGCTGGCCCTGCGGCCCGACGTGGTACTCGTCACCGGGGACTTCGTGGATAAGCGAGGGGTGGCACCCCTGGAGCCCCTGTTCGGGGAACTCGCCCGGCTGCGTGCGCCCCTGGGGGTCTGGGGCGTGTGGGGCAACCACGATCACGCCCACTTCCGCCGCACGGCCCACCGCGGGGGCCGGTCGCCGGGGGCGGCGCGCGACGCCTTCGGGGCGGACCTGCGCCGCTCGGACGTCCGCCTCCTCTGCAACGAGGGGACGACGCTGCGGGACGACCTCTTCCTGGCGGGTGTGGACGATCTGCGGTGGGGAAGGGTGGACCTGGGGGCGGCCCTGGCCCGCGCCCCGGCCGGGGGTGCCGTCCTCCTGATGAGCCACACCCCCGACCTCCTGCCCGAGGTGCCCGGGCGCGTCGGCCTGACCCTCTGCGGCCACACGCACGGGGGACAGGTGTGCCTGCCGCTGATCGGCCCCCTCGTCACCTCCAGCCGCTTCGGGCGACGGTTCGCCTCCGGTTTCGTGCGGGGTCCGGCGCCCGGTTTCGTCTCACGCGGGCTCGGCGTGACGACCCTTCCCTTCCGCCTGAACTGCGGCCCTGAGGTGGTCGTCTTCGATTTCGTGCCCGGTGGAGGCGAGGGCCTGGAGGCTTAGCGTTGGGCGCCCGGGCGCTCGAAGGTCAGCCGGGTCGTCCTGGAAAACAGCATGAGTTGCCCCGCTCCCTCGCTCAGGACGTACTGCTCCGCGCCGTTCAGCGCCCCGAGGAACGCCTCCGGGATGACGAAGGGACAGCGTTCACCGGGCGCGGGCGTGAGGGCACGGACATTGATCTCGACCCGGCTGGCGGCGGCCCGGGTGGACCCGGCGAAGCCCCCGCACCCGAAGCGGCCCTGAGCCGTGTCGCCGTTGATCACGAGATAGGCCGTGCCTGGAGATACACGGCCACTGCCGAAGCCCTGCACATTCGTGAGTTGCCAGGTGCCGCTCAGCGGGGCGGATGTGGCCGCCCGTGCGGTCGGGCCTAGTGCCGTCAGGGTCAGAAGGAGGAGCAGGGGACGCATACCTCAGCGTGGGGGAAGCGGGTGATGAGGTTCTGACAGCCTGGCTTTACCCGTCGCCCGCGTCAGGGAAGTTCGGCGAACGCTTCTCCCGTAAGGACGCCACGCCCTCGTGCACGTCCGGTCCCGAGAAGCCCAGGAACTCCAGCGCCAGCGAGGCGTCGAAACTCGGCCCTGCCAGCCGCAGCCAGTTGTTCAGCGCCTCCTTCGTCCAGCGCACGGCGGTCTGGCTTCCCTGCGACAGGCGCAGGGCAATCCCGAAGGCGCGGTCCAGCAGTTCCTCTTCCGGCACGCACAGGCTCACCAGCCCGATTCGCTCCGCCTCCGCCCCACTCAGCGGCTCGTTGAGCAGCAGGTAATACTTGGCCCTGTTCAGGCCGCACAGCAGCGGCCAGATGATAACCGCGTGATCTCCGGCGGCGACCCCCAGCCGCGTGTGACCGTCGAGAATCCGCGCATTCGGCGCCGCGAGGCTGATGTCCGCGAGCAGGGCGACGGCGAGCCCGGCCCCCACACAGGGCCCGTGAATGGCGCTCACCACGGGTTTGGAGCAGTTGACGATGTTGTAGACGAGATCGCGCGCCTCCTTATGGACCCGGGCGCGCGTCTCCCACGATTGGGCCATCTCCGCCACCAAGCCGAGGTCCCCGCCCGAGGAAAAGCCCCGGCCCTCCCCGCGCACGACCACGCAGCGCACCCCGGGGTCGAGGTCCACCTCGCGCCACACGTAGGCGAGGTCGCGGTGCATGGTGGCGTCGGCGGAATTGAGCGTCTTCTCGTTCGACAGGATGAGTTCGAGGATGCCGCCCGGGTGAGCCTGGAACTTCAGGGACGCGAACCGTTCCCGGTAGGGCGTGAGGTCGGGCGCGCTCAACGGACCACCCGCAGGTCCACCACGCGCCGCAGTTTGCCCCCCTCGCTGCGGGGGAGGGTGCCGGGCTCGCACAGTTCGCAGCCGATGGACACGCCCACCTGCGTCTTGACGAGCCGCACGATTTCCTGGCCGAGCGACCCGTCCAGGCGCGTACTTTCCACCTTCAGCAGCAGTTCATCCATGCCGCCGCCGCGGGAGAGCACGAGTTGGTAATGCGGGCTAAGTTCGGAAAGATGCGCCAGCACGGCCTCGATCTGGGTGGGGTACACGTTCACCCCGCGCAGGATGATCATGTCGTCGCTGCGGCCCCGGATGGCGTCCATGCGGCGCACCGTGCGGCCCGTCGTGTTCTCGCCGGGCAGCAGGCAGGTGATGTCGCCCGTCCAGTAGCGCAGCAGAGGCAGGGCGGTGCGAGTCATGGACGTGAGGACGAGGACGCCGTACTCGCCGTCGGGCAGGACCTCGCCGGTTTCGGGATCGACAATTTCCGGGTAGAAGTGGTCCTCCCAGAGATAGCTGCCCCGCTGCTCCTCCGCGTCCTCGTTGCTCACCCCCGGGCCGATAATCTCCGACAAGCCGTAGATGTTGGTGGCCTTCACACCTAGGCGGGCCTGGACTTCCTGGCGCATCGTCTCCGACCAGGGTTCGGCGCCCAGCACGGCATATTTCAGGCTGAGGGTCTCCGGGGTGTGGCCCCGCCGGGCCAGCGCGTCGGCCAGAACTAGCGCGTAGCTCGGCGTGCAGGCGATCACCTCGGGCTCCAGGTCCTCAATGATCTGCACCTGCCGCTCGGTGCCGCCGCCTGACACTGGAATGACGCCCAACCCCAGCCGCTCGCCGCCCGCGTGCGTCCCCAGCCCGCCCGTGAAGAGGCCGTAGCCGTAGGCGTTGTGGAAGAGCATCCCGGGCCGCGCCCCCGCCGCGTACAGGCTGCGGGCGACCACCTCGGCGAACACGTCCAGATCGTTCTCGTCGTATCCAACAACGGTGGGCTTGCCGCTCGTGCCGCTGGAGGCGTGGACGCGGCGCAACTCCGAGCGGGGGACCGAGCACAGGCCGAAGGGGTAGCCGTCCCGCAGGTCGCTCTTGCGGGTGAAGGGGAAGCGGCGCAGGTCGTCCAACGTCTTCAAGTCGTCCGGAGTCACCTCGGCCTGGGCGAACTTCTCCCGGTAGGCGGGTACACGCTCATTCAGGTGGGCGACGGTGGCTTGCAAACGCTCCAGTTGCAGGGCGCGCAGGACGGGAAGCGGCATCGCCTCCGCAGATGGGTTGAACATGGTTGAGTGTACCGTCGGGTCAGGCATCCGCCCTCGTCTCCTGCGCCACGAGCGTCAGGATCGAGTACGTCGCCACGAGCACCTCGTTCTGGTTGGTCACGTCCACCCGCCACTTCACGACCCCGGTGGCGGGCTCGCCCGGTTTGGGGTCCTTCGCCGTCTTGCTCTGCACGGTCAGGCGGGCGCGGATGGTGTCGCCGAAGCCTACGGGCTCGGTAAACCGCAGCCCCTCCAGACCGTAGTTCGCCAGCACCGGCCCCACCCCCGGGTCCACGAACAGCCCCGCCGCCGCGCTCAGCACGAAGTACCCGTGCGCCACCCGCCGCCCGAACAGGCTCTCCCGCGCCCCGATCTCGTCCGTGTGCGCGTAGAAGCGGTCGCCGGAGAGGCCCGCGAAGGCGCTCACGTCCGCCTCGGTCACCGTGCGGCGCGGGGTGAGGAGGCTGTCACCGACCCGCAATTCCTCGAAGGTCTTGCGGAAGGGGTGAACCACGTCCTCGCGCACCTCCGCCCCCGGCACGTACTCGCGCGTGACGGCGGTGAGGGTGGTGGGATCGGCCTGCACGGCGACCTTGTTCATGTGGTGCTTGACCCCTGAGAGGCCCGCCAGCTCCGCGCCGCCACCCGCCCGTCCGGGGCCGCCGTGCAGGAGTTGAGGGAGTGGCGAGCCGTGCCCGGTGCTCTCCCCCGCGTTCTCGCGGTTCAGGACGAGGAGGCGACCGTGCGTGCTCGCCATCCCCAGGACGAGTTCGGTGGCCTCGGTACGGTCGTGCGTGACGATGCTCCCGACCAGCGACCCCTTCCCCATCCGGGCGAGGCGGGCGGCGTCCTCCAGCGTGTCGTAGGGGAGCAGGGTGGCGACCGGGCCGAACGCCTCCAGCTCGTGCGGGCCGCGCGCCGTGAGGGGCGACTCGCACAGCAGCACGGTGGGGTCGAGGAAGGCGCCCTTCTCGCGGTCGCCGCCCAGCAGCTCGCGCTCCTCACCACCGATCACCAGGCGGGCCTCCCGTTGCAGGGCGTCCAGGGTCCCCCGCACCCGCTCGCGCTGTTCGGTGCTCACGAGGGCCCCCATCCGCACGTCGTCGCGGGCGGGGTCGCCCAGGGTCACCTTGCCGAGTTCGCGGCGCAGGGCCTCCACGACCTCCTCCACCCGGTGACGCGGGACGATGGCGCGGCGGATCGCGGTGCATTTCTGCCCGGCCTTGCTGGTGATCTCGCGCGCCACCTCCTTGACGTAGAGGGCAAACTCGGGGTCTCCGGCCTTCACGGTCAGGCCCAGCACGGAGGCGTTGAGGCTGTCGGCCTCGGTGTTGAAGGGCACGTTGCGGGCGACGATGGTGGGGTGGACCCTGAGCTTCGCCGCGGTCGCCGCCGAGCCCGTGAAGGCCACAAGGTCCTGCTCCTCCAGGTGGTCGAGGAGGTCGCCGGGCTCCCCCGTCACGAGTTGCAGGGCCCCCTCCGGCAGCAGCCCCGAGGCAATGATGTCGCGCACCACCCGCTCGGTGAGGTAGGCCGTCTGCGGCGCGGGCTTGACAAAGCTGGGCATCCCGCCGACGAACGCCTGCGCGAGCTTTTCCAGCATCCCCCACACCGGGAAGTTGTAGGCGTTGATCTGCACCGCCACCCCGTCGCGCGGCACGAGGATGTGGCGGCCCACGAAGGTCCCGCCTTTGCCCAGCCGCTCCACCTGGCCGTCGGGCAGGAAGCGTTCGTCGGGCAGGTCGCGCCGGGCCATGCTCGCGTAGCTAAATAAGGTCCCGATCCCGCCCTCGATGTCCACCCAGCCGTCGCGCCGGGTCGCGCCCGTCAGCAGGTTGAGGGTGTAGTAGTCCTCCTTGCGCTCCAGCAGGTACGACGCCAGCGCACGCAGCGCCCGCGCCCGCGCGTGGAAGGTCAGCCGCCGGATCGCCGGGCCGCCCACCTCGCGCCCGTAGCGCAGCGCCTCGCCGAAGTCCACCCCCTCGGAGGAGATGACGGCCACGGGACGGCCATACACGGCATCCACGAGCGCCTGCCCGTCGGCATTGGCGTGCCAGGTGCCGTACACGTAGGAGGCGGGGCGGAGGATGTCGGGGGTGGGGAGGGTGGTCATGGCGACTCCTGGGACTTAGCGAGGTTTCGGATATGTATTTGCAGATAACAGGGGCAAAAATCGTAGCCCCTTGATCTGGCCCAGCTCGTTATAGCTTCTTGAAATTTCCTGGCTTGCCGAAGCTCAAGCGGCGGGTCACTGAAAAAGTCGTACTCGTTTCCTGGCCCAAACTCAGCAGTTCCAGTAATCCTATGCCCAGGAAGCAAATTGAACATTGCTTCTTGCACTTCCCGAACAGCCTGCTCCCAGTTGGGCAGGTCTTGGAAGTCGCAAAGGTGCCCCAATGCGCCGGCGGGAGGAGGGAGGGTCGTCATGGGGCTCCTTGGTATTGGCCTAGAATCGTGTATGACGATCAGCAACGAGCGTGACCTGGAAGGCATGAGGCTGGCCGGGAAAGTGGTCGCCAGAACGCTTGAGGCGCTCAAGGCCGCCGTGGCACCCGGCATCACCCCTGCCGATCTGGACACGCTGGCTGGCGAGATTTTTGCCCAGTATGGCGCCTTTTCCGCTCCCCGTGCCGAGTACAACGCTCCCGTGAACGTGTTCGTCAGCGTGAACGAGGACATCGTTCATGGCCTGCCGACGCATCGGCCTCTCGCGGCGGGCGACGTGGTGTGCATCGATGTCACGCCGAATGTGGGAGGCTACGTCGCCGATGCGGCGGTGACGGTCGCCGTGCCTCCCGTGTCGCCCGTCGCCACCCGTCTGATCGCCTGTGCCGAAGCCGCATTCGCCCAGGCCATGAAAGCCGCCCGCGCGGGCCGTCCCCTGAACGGCATCGGCAGGGCGATTGAAACGGAAGTGGCGCGACGTGGCTTCACCCTGCTGCGCGAGTTGCAGGGACACGGGGTGGGCCGGGCCATTCACGAAAAGCCGGAGGTGCCCAACTTCTACCACCCGGCGCTCCAGAAACCCTTGCACGAGGGGCTGGTGATCGCCATCGAGCCAATGGTTTCCACTGGCCGAAACTGGCGCACCAAAACCCTGCGGGACGGCTGGACGATCTCCACGACGGACGGGGGCATCGCCGCCCACTTTGAACACACCATCATGATCACCAAGGGTGCGCCGCTGATTTTGACGGCCTGAAGTCACACGCTTTTAAACGGCGGCGGCGTGCTGGGTGCCGTGGACGTAGGAGGCGGGGCGGAAGACGGAGGGGGCGAGGGGGTGATCACGCGCTTCCCTCTATGGCATCCGGCTCTATAAGCGAGGGAATTGAAACCGCATCACGTAAATGCAGTGCAAGCTGAGCAAGCTTGAGGAGATGCCCCAAAGAAATCAACATGTACCGCCGATTTACCTCAGATATAGCACCAGCATCGATTTGGCAGAAGAGATCGTATACTGCCTGTCGAAACTCGACTATCGCGGAGGTCGGCAATTCGTCGAAGTCCAAATAGAAGTTGTATCTATGTTCTTCTAGGTATAAAACAAGCTCTGAACTCCCAACCCTCCGGGCGAGAAGATGTTCCACTATTAAGTCAAATGCCCCACTGGAGTCTTTCCAAACAAGATCGGTCTTTTCGTCTGAAAACAAGTTGATTAGCGCCGACATAAATCCTCACCACAACAGCCAGAAGACAAGCCGCCACAATCACACACTCTTAAACCCCTCGAACGGCTCCTTGCAGCTTTCGCACACGTACAGGCGCTTGCACAACGTCGGGCCGAAGCTGGCCGTCATCCTCACGTTCAGCGAGCCGCAGCGGGGGCAGCGGGTGGGTTCGGGGTCGAGGGTGATGAGGGGGGTGTCTCCGGCGGGGGCGGGGGGCGCGATGCCGTACTGGCGCAGCCGCTCGCGGGCGTCCGGCTGAATCCAGTCCGTCGTCCAGGGGGGCGTGAGGGTACTGCGGACCTCCACGTCGGGCACGCCGAGGGCCCGCACCGCCTCGCCGATGGACTCGCGGATGACATGCAGCGCGGGACAGCCGGAGAAGGTGGGGGTGAAGGTGACCGTCACCCGCCCGCCGTCCACTGCCACGTCCCGCACCATGCCCATATCGGTGACGGACACGACGGGAATCTCGGGGTCGGGCACGGCGGCGAGGGCACTCCAGACCTGCTCGGGGGTGACGTGGGGGGCGGTCATGGGATCACCACACCTCCGCGTTCGCGTGCTGCCGCGCCACGCCCTGCATCTCGGCGAGGAGGGGGGCGAGGTGTTCGGTGTGCACGTCCCGCCCTTCCGCCGCATCGGCCAGGGTCATCGGCAGGAGAAGGCCACACTTCCCAGTGAGGTGAGGCACCACGAAGCCCTCCCAGCGGGTGCAGACTTCCCCCAGGTCGGGGACGATTCCGGCGGCCACCAGCTCCGCCTCACCGGGCACCGGGGCGAACAGTTGGGCGACGTGGGGCCACAGCTCATCCAGCGCGTTCTGCGTGCGGCGGCGGCTCTCCTCGGTGCCGAGGGCGAGGCGTTCCACCCACAGGGCGGCGTGCTGGAGGTGGAACCTCTCCTCGCGCACGGCCTTTGCGGCGACCTCGGCGAGCGGGGCGTAGGTGCTTCCCCGCGCCGCGTCCAGCCACAGCGCCTCGTAGGCGTCGAAGAGGAATTGGCGCAGCATCGTGAAGGCCCAGTCCCCCTTCGGCAGTTCCACGAGGCGGACGTTCGTGAACTCGCCCGCGTCCCGGAAGAAGGCGAGGCGGTCGGGGTCGGAGCCGTCGAGCCTGCCCCGCAGGTCGAGGTAAAGCGAGGCGTGCCCCAACTCGTCCTGCGCGATGTTGGCGAGGGCGATGTCCTCTTCGAGGATCGGCGCGTGCCCGGTCCACTCGCCGTCTCGGTGCGCCAGGATGATCTCGTCGTCGGCGAGGGCGGTGAGCTTGCGGATCAACACGGCCCGAAGCTCGGGCGTGAGCGTCTCCTGCTGACTGCTCAGGGCTGATGGCTGACCATTCCCTGTCATCGCTGCACCTTCGGCGCCCTGTCATGCGGGTGGTCGTAGACCTTATGGTCGCCGACGTGGGGTTCCTCGTTCACGCGCCCCGGCATCTTGCCCTCGCGCTTGAGTTCGCCGACGTGCCGCCCGATCACCCCGTAATACTGCTGCTGCTTGTACGTCTTGTCCTTGGCGGGGGCGAACCAGCTCTCCACGGTGCCCGGATCGTCGCTCGTGCGGACCACGACGGATTCGGGGAAGACGAGCCAGGTCAGCGCGTCCGGGTGTGCCTCCCGCGCCTGCCGCAGCGCGTCGCCGGGGCCACTCGCCTCCAGCGTGCCCACCAGATCGACGAAGGTCATAGAACGTTTGTGCGTCCGCTTGAGGCCCAGGTGGTAAGTGCCCGCCTCGCCGGGGGTTTCCAGCACCTCGGGCCGGGCCGCAACTTCTTCCGCGGTGGCCGTCAGAATATCGGATTCGCGCACCGTCCAGAGACTCACGGCGGAGGGACGGCGCGCGAAGACGTTACGGGCGGTGAGTAGGGCGTGGTCGGGGTCTCCCGCGTGGACGCTCCCCACCGCCTGCCAGGGCCGGTTCGGCGCGTCCTGCTTGAAGACCTCCCAGCGGGGCCATTGGGTGTCGGGGTGGGGTGTGGTCATCTCGTTCACCTCTCTGAAAGGTGGACCGCGAGGGACAGCCTAGTGTCTCCTCGCGGTCCCCATCCCGTTCAGTCCGCCGCCTGCGCCACCTGCCGCGCCGCGTACGCCTGCATGGCCTCGCGCACCCAGGCGCCGTCCTCGTGGGCCTTCTGGCGGGCACCGAGGCGCTCTTTGTTCAGCCCCTGCTGGCCCTTGATGACCGCCCAGAACTCGTCCCAGTTGATCGGCCCGTGCCGCCAGTTGCCGTCCGCGTCCTGGTGCAGGTCGGGGTCGGGGATGGTCAGGCCCGCCTCCAGCAACTCGGGGACGTGCTCGTTGATGAACTCCTGCCGCACCTCGTCGTTCGTCTTGAGCTTGATGCCCCACTTTGCCAGAGCGCCCGTGTTCGTGCTGTCGGCGTCGTGCGGGCCGAGCATCATCAGGGCGGGCCACCACCAGCGGTTCAGGGCGTCCTGCGCCATCCGCCGCTGCTCGGGCGTGCCCTGCGCGTAGGTGACGATCATCTCCTTGCCCTGCTTGTGGTGGAAGGTCTCCTCCGAGCAGATGCGGACCATCGCCCGCGAGTAGGGCCCGTAGGAGCACCCGGCGAGCATCGTCTGGTTCTTGATCGCCGCCCCGTCCACCAGCCAGCCGATCATGCCCACGTCGGCCCAGGTGTGGGTGGGGTAGTTGAAGATGCTCGAATACTTCGCCTTGCCGCTCAGCAGGGCGTCCAACATCTCCTCGCGGGTCGCGCCCAGCGTCTCGGCGGCGTGGTAGAGGTACTGGCCGTGCCCCGCCTCGTCCTGCACCTTGGCGATCAGGATGGTCTTGCGCTTAAGAGAGGGCGCGCGGGTGATCCACTCGCCCTCCGGCAGCATCCCCACGACCTCGGAGTGGGCGTGTTGGGAGATCATGCGGATCAGTTGGCGGCGGTACTCGGCAGGCATCCAGTCGCCGGGCTCGATCTTCTCGCCGCGCTGGATTCGGGCCTCGAAGGCGGCGTGCTGCTCGGCGGTCTCCGTCATGGCACTGTCCATGTTCGTCGTCATGGGAATCCTCCTGGCTGGGGCGGCGAGGGCGGCTTGCGGGTGTCAAACTAACAGTAGTTAGGCAATTATAGGAAAGTGGAGGGGCGGCGTCAAATCCGTCTGCCCGGTACCTGTCGGGCCCGTCCCACCTGCTACCCTGCGCGGGAGATGACGACGGCCCCCGGCCCTTCCTCCGAACGCAAGGAGCAGATTTACCGCACGGCGGCCCGGCTGTTCTCGGAGGTCGGGTACCGCTCCACCTCCATGCGCGACATCGCCGCTGCGCTGGGCATCAAGGCGGGCAGCCTCTACTCGCACATCGAGGGCAAGGAGGAGCTGCTGTGGGGCATCGTCACCCGTATCGCCGACGAGTTCGACGAGGCGCTGCGCCCGGCCGGGGAGGCGTCCCTCTCCCCCTCCGAGCGGCTGCGTTCCGCGCTGACGGCGTACACGGAGGTCGTCACCCGTAATTTGGAATACGCGACGGTGCTGTTCAGCGAGTGGCGGCAACTGCCCCCCGAGCGGCAGGCGCAGGTCAAGGCGCGGCGCGACGCGGTGGAGCGGGTGTTCCGCGACATCATCCGGGAGGGGGTGGGGGCGGGGCAGTTCGTGCCGGACACCGATGTCAAGCTGACCGCCGTCCTCGCGCTCTCGGGGGCGAACTGGCTCCCCAACTGGTTCAAGCCCGAGGGAAGCCTCGGCCCGCAGGAGGTGGCGCAGACCTTCGCCGCGCTGCTGCTGCGGGGCATCGAGGTGCGTGCGGACGAAGGCTAGCGGCTCCTAGACGCCCTGAAGCCGCCACATCCCGAAGGCCGGTCCCTTACTGGGCAGCGTGACCCACCCGTCCGTCTCGGCCCGGAGGTCGGCGGTCCCGGCGAGCCCCGCGAGTTCGGACCCCACGACCTGCGCCGGGAGCCGGACGGAGGAATGGTCCGCACGCGCGGCATGGACGAGGACGGTCTCGCCGGGCGCCTCGCGCAGGAAGGTCAGCGCGTCGTCGGCAACCGACAGCCACCTCAGGCCGCCGCGCTGGAGGGCGACGCTCCCGGCACGGGTGGTGAACAGGGCGCGGGTCAGGGCGAGCCTCCGTTCGTCCCACCGCTCCGGATGTTCCCACGGCATCGGGAGGCGGGCATATTCCGGTCCCATCGCCCTCAGGCCGATCTCGTCGCCGGAATAGATCATCGGCACGCCGGGGTAGGCGGCGAGCATCCCGAAGGCCACGTCCACCAGCCGCTCGTCCCCGAGGAGGGACGCGACCCGGTGCGTGTCGTGCGAGCCGATCAGGTTCATCGCGTGCAGGGTGGCCTGCCAGGGGGTGACCCCGGAGAGGGAGCGCATCGCCCCCACGACGAGAGGGCCGGGGAGGTTGGGCAGCAGCGGGTACTTGCCGTGCTCGTAGGGCCGGGCCTGCGGCGGGAGGAGCCACTGCCACAGCGGGCGCGTGAACGCCGCGTAGTTCATGGTGCCCTGGTAGCCGTCCCCGAGAAGGTCGCGCCCCGCGTCGTGGTTGGACTCGGCCTGAAGGAAAGACTCGGGCGTCACCCCCGCCATCGTGCGGCGGATGGTGGTGGCGACCCTGCGGCTGAGGTCGATCTCCCCGTGAATCCCCGTCATGTTGGCGACGTCGATCCGCCAGGCGTCCAGCGCGTGCGGTCCGAGCCAGCGCGCGACAACGGAG
The DNA here is from genome assembly GCF_018863415.1 of Deinococcus aestuarii. Taxonomy (NCBI): domain Bacteria; kingdom Thermotogati; phylum Deinococcota; class Deinococci; order Deinococcales; family Deinococcaceae; genus Deinococcus; species Deinococcus aestuarii. Next base: position 351,325 of record NZ_JAHKSN010000002.1, read on the forward strand.
TCCGGGCCGTCGTAGAGGCGGCGGCGCAGCTCGGGGCTGCGGTGGTCGAAGATCGGCATCTCCCGCATCCCCCACCACGCGTCGTAGCGGCCGGGATAGTCGGTGAAGAAGAAAAACTCCCTCTCCGGGGAGCGGGGATCGGCCAGCGCGGCCTGGAACCACTCGTGCGTGTCCCCGCAGTGGTTGGTCGTAAGGTCGCCCATCAGGCGGAGGCCCCGAGCGTGTGCGGCGTCGGCGAGCCTCGCCATCGCCTCGTCGCCGCCGAGGAGGGGATCGACGCGGCTGAAGGTCGAGGCGTTGTAGCGGTGGTTCGACTCGGCGGGGAAGAAGGGCGTCAGGTAGATCGTCCCCACCCCCAGCGACGCGATGTGGTCGAGGTGCGCGGTGATGCCGTCCAGGTCCCCGCCGTAGAGCTGGCGCGGCGTGTCGGGCCCCTCGCCGATCACCGGGTCGTCCCAGGCGGCGGGTTGGGCCCAGGCGGGGGCGGGGCGGTCCTGCGACTTGGCGAAACGGTCCGGGAAAATCTGGTACATCGTGCCCGTCGCCCACGGGGCGGGCGGGTCGGACGTGCTCAGCCGGAAGTCGGCGGCGTCGGCGACGTCGTGACCGTGCAGCCCGCTGCCGTTCAGCCACTGGTAGTGGTGCGGGCCGCCGTCGAGGAGCCAGCGGTAGCTCACCACCGGGTTGCCGACGGGGAGGCTGACGCGCAGCCAGGTGCCCTGCCCGTCCCTCCGGTCCACGGTGGCGCGCACCAGCTCGGGCTCGCCGTCCACGAGGACACGCACCCAGGCGCTCTTCACGTCCGAGGCGTGCGGCACCCGCAGGAAGACGTCGGCCCGGCCCCCGAGGCGGGGACTGGGTTCGGGAACGTACAGCGGCGAGCCGTCGTGGTGGGGCTGGGCCCAAAGGGCGTCGGTCATGTCGTCTCCTGGGTTCGGTGGGCTTGCCCCGGCGGTGTGGTCGGGCGGCTGTGGCCTGGCGTTCGGTTCGGGGGAGCGTCAACACCGGGGCGGCAGGAGAGGCGCCGATCCCACCTCCGAGCGCACTCGCCGCACCGGAGCGAGGAAACCCGCCTGGGAGTGGACTTCCCCGTCCTGGTGATGAAGTGCTGAACCGTGTGACAAGTTGGGCACAGGAGTTGCAGATTGCTGGGGTGGTTGTTACTGCGGTCGCGGTCCACGTGATGAACCTCCAACACCTCGGGAACGGCATCGTAACCGCAAAGTTCGCATTTGGCCTCACGGTCTCTCAGGGCAATGCTCCGGTGACTGCCTCTCCCATCCTTGTAGCAGCCTACTTCCAACAGTTTGACTGCCCGGGTCTGCGCCCTCTCCTTACCTTTCCTGTCGCAGAAGATCAGCCCGCTTCTGCTGGCTAGTTGTTTGGATTTGATGCGGTAAAGCGGCGTACCACAGAAGGCACAGCTACAGTTCGGCTCCTTCTCTTGCCGGTCGCGCCATTGATGCCTGGCCGAACAAGCCGTGGAGCAGAACTTGCCGTTACCTCTATCAACTTCTTGTGGGGGAGCATCGAACTCCCCTCCGCAGTACAGACACCTTTGAAGCATGGTCCATCTTACTTTTCGGGCGGTCGCAAAGCTGCGCCCCTCCACCAAACAAAAGAAAAACCGCGCTCCTGGCGCGGCCTTTCGACTGGTGGAGATTTGGGGATTCGAACCCCAGACCCTCCGCTTGCAAACTGGCCCAACCGTTTTTTACGCATGGCAACGCATAAGCACGGGTCTTCTGAATTTGGCCCTCTGGGCGAGCCTTTCTACCTCTTCCCCACCCCGTCTCATACGCGCTAGATAATAGACGTGTACAGGTGAGTTGGTCACGGGTTGGTCACGTTGGTCATGCCCCGGTGCGCTCACATCGCGGTAGATAGCGAGAGGTTCTTGTGTTATCTTTTGATACATGCAGGTTCGCGCCAGTATTCGGAAGCGCCGTCGGCAGTTAGCTGACGGGTACTCCGATTTTGGAGCGGGCGAGCCCCGTGAGAAGCACCTGCGCCGCAAGCTGGAGCGCGAGTGGCGCAGCGACCGACTCAGCGAAGAATCTCTTGGCCGGTGGGTCTGGGCGTTGGACCTGCACCCGGTAGCGGCTGGGCTGAGCGGATGGCGACCACGCTGCACAGAAAACGAGTGGGAAGACATGGAGCGGGAAGCGGCGCAGGTTCTAGCTGAGCAGCGCGCCCGTAATGCTGCCGTGATCCGCTGGTATGCGGTCCAACTCCAACGCGGGCGCGAGGTCTCAACGGCAGAACTGGCCGACCGCCTGGGCGCTATCGATGAGACCCAGGCGAGGGCACTCCTGAATGCCTTCGCCTTCGACCTCTTCCACAGGCGACAGCACCGGCACCTGTGGCGAGCTTTGAAGCGCCAGGAAGGGCTAGAGGCTGGCCTAACGGGTGCTGAGTCCCAGGCAGAGGCACGGCGGGTGGAAGCCGAGCTAGAGCGGCTGACAGCGCGGCCCATCTCGCCTGAGCGACCCGCCCGCCTGAAGAGGCCGCGCCCCATCGAGCACCGGCCCCAAATCCAACCGAACGCGCCGACCAACTAAGAGCTTCGCTCCGGCTGAAGTTCTGCCCCACCCCCTCGGTGGGTGAAGTTGGAAGGTGCTTTCCCTTGACCACGATCAACCATGAAGAACGGGGCGCATCCTCGCCTATTGCCGCCTACCTCAGCGTTCCCGACGCTGCCGCCTACCTAGGCGTACACCCCTCGCTGGTCTACAAAGAGATTCGCGCCGGGCGGCTACGTGCCGTGAAGATCGGCGCGAAGGTCATCCGCATCTCCCGAGAGGCGCTGGAGGCGTACACCGCAGCCCAGAGCACGGGGGCAAACTGATGCCCCGCCGTGTGCAGGACGGCGGGGGGCAGGCAGCGCGGGCGGGCGCTGGGGACAGCGTATCAGGGGGGTGCAGCGTCCTGAAAGGGGCAAAGCAGGCCCAGGCACTCGACCGCGCCTACTTCAAGAAGAACCCCCAGGCGCGCAGCTACACCCGGCCCTACATCGAGGGCGAGTGCGACCTGCTCGGCGAGGGTGACCCCCGCCCGCTCTTTGTCGCTGTGGCGTTCGTGTCGTCGGGAATCCGCTGCAAGGCCGCCGCCTTCGACCGTGCTGGGTTGATGGAGGCCAAGCGGGAGGCCGAGGCACTCGCGGCCCAGTGGCGCGGAGGGGCGGCGCGGGGAGCGTCGGCATGAGCGGGTCTCACGTCGAGACGGTCGAGACATTCGCCCGGTTCTTCCCACCCAATCCCGTGAAGCATGGGCGGGTGCTGGGGCGCGACCCGCAGACCGGGAAGAAGAAGGTCGAGACGAAGGAAGGCGCCCCGGTCACCCTCCAGGCGCTCGACACGCACCTGGGCGCAAAGGGTAAGGTCGCGGGGAACGCCCTGGGCTACCTGCCCGGGTACGAAGACGGGACGCTTGTGGGCGCGATTGACCTTGACGGGAAGGACTTCCCCGGCAAGGGACTCGACGACGCGCGTCGGGCTGTGCTGGAGACGTGCGCCGGGCTGAACCTGAACGCCTACCCGGAGCGCAGTCGCAGCGGCAAGGGTTGGCACATCTGGCTCTGGGCAGACGAGCGCCTGCCTTATGGCGTCATGCGGGCCGCGCTGCGCGAGATTGCACACCACGCTGAGCTGCCGAAGGTCGAGACGTACCCGATGGGCGACGATGCCCGGGGCCGGTGGATCATCACGCCTTACAGCCGCGCCCTCAAGGGGGAGCGGCCCTACCTGGGGCGCACCTACCTTGAGACGGACGAAGGCCAGCCCATCCCGGTAGACGAGCTGGGCGAGTGGATCACGCCCAACCCCGCCGAGCGGCTGTGCGCCCTGGCCCAGGAGCACGCTGAGCGCGCCCGGCCCACCATGCCTGCTGCTGCGCCCGCAGCGGGGAGCAGCGGGGACCTGCTGCCCGAAGCGGTGCCCCTGCTGCTAGAGGCTGCGCGCGAGCACGCCCCAGCCGCCCGGCACGATGCACTGGCCGCCTTCCTGAACATGGGGCAGCGAGCGGGCGACCTCGCTGGGATGGTCGAGGGGCTGAAGACGCCTGAAGTCTTCACCCGGTGGTGCGCTGACGGCTCGCGCACGGTGCAGGAGTGGGCGGAAGAAGTTGACCGCTGGGCTGAGAACGTCGAGACGGGCGGCGCGGAGGCCCGGCGCGGGCTGCCCTACCTGCGAGAGGTCGGGTTCACGGTGCCGGACCTGCCCAGGCGGAAGGACGCCGAGCGGGTTGAGAAGCTCGCCGGGGGGATGAACCTGGGTGAGCTGCCCCAGGCTGCGGACATCCCCGAAGCGGAACACTGGGTAGCTGAGGACCGGGCCGAGTACAGCGACCGGCAAATGTTGGACCTGCTGGGCCTGAACCGCTGGCCGGTGACTGCCCCGGATACCGACACCGCCCACGCCTACCGCCTCGCCGAGTTGGCCGGGGGTGACCTCCGGTACACGGGCAAGCTGGGCGGGTGGCTTGCCTTCGACGGGCGGCAGTGGCGCATGGGCGCCGGGCGCAAGGGGGACGGCGAAGGCGACCTGATGGCCCAGGGGCTCTCGCAGAAGCTCAGCGGGATCATGGGGCCGGAGGTCGCGCGGCTGTTCGCCCTGCGCGGTGTGTTGGCGCCCTTCAAGGGCTCGCGCGAGATGGACATTCAGGCGATGGAGCGGGCGGCCTGGCGGCATGTGCGGGCGCAAAAAGCCGTCGAGAGCCGCAGCAAGCAGAAGGCGGTGCTGGAGAACGCCCGCCCGCTGCTGATGGTGGATCACGCCCTCTTCGAGCCCCGCCCCTGGGTGCTGGGCTTCCAGAACGGCGTGTGGGATCACGGGCAGATGCGCGAGCACCGCCGCGAGGATCACATGCTGACGCTCTCCCCGGTCGAGTACCACGCCGACGCCGACCGGGGTGTGTGGCAGGAGGTGCTCGACCGGATCACCGGGGGGGACGCCGAGCTGGCCCGGACGCTTCAGGACGTGGCCGGGTACGTCCTCAGCGGTTCAAGCACGCTGCGGCTGTTGCCGTGGCTCTACGGGCCGAAGGGGACCGGGAAGAGCACCTTCGCCGAGTTGCTGGGGACGGTGCTGGGCGACATGGCGGCAAGCCTCGATACAAAACTGTTCGCTGCGGACAGCGCGCGGGAGCGCCTGGGGGCGGCCGTGTGGGGCAAGCGGGCGGCCTTCTGCGCCGAGGCGGGGAACGCGCGGCTGGACGCCGAGCTGCTGAAGACCCTCAGCGGCGGGGACCGCCTGCCTGTGCGCTTCCTGTTCAGCGAGCCGTTCACAGCGGCTCCGCGTCACGTCCTGCTGATGGTGGCGAACGATGCGCCCCGGGTCGAGGCATACGACGAGGCTCTGAAAGATCGCGTACTTGCCCTGCCGTTCCTGCACCCGCTGGAGGTGCCAGGTCTGCCGCGCCTTCTGGGCGGGGCGCGCATCGAGGCGATGCGCCAGGACCCGACCTCAGCACTTGTGCAGGGCTTCACGCCCTGGGCCGTTGAGGGGCTCGGCAGGGTTCTTCGGGAGAGGAACGTGTACCGCGCGCCAGTCACGGCAGACGCCACGGCGGGCTTCTGGGCAGATGTCGACCCCCTGCGCGAGTTCTGGGCCAGCCGTGACCTCTCTTCCCTCAGCCTGGGCGTAGGAACGGCCGAGTTCCGGCAGGAGTACGAGAAGTGGTGTGAAGCCGAGGGCGCCCGGCCTGTGGGGCAGCGCGCGTGGTATGCGGCCTGCGCTGCCGTGGGCCTGCACAAGGGCAGCAACGGAAAAAACCGTGTGTGGAGGCTGAAAACTGCACGCCTGTTCCCCGGCTGGGGCAGCGCGGGCGCCGGTGGGGACTTTGACACTTTGACACTTTCGGGGTCAATTCCCAATTCTTCTCGGGAGAGCCCCCCCTTAAAAAATGACTCCTTAGAAGAATTGGGAACAGGCGTCAAAAGTGTCAAAGTGTCAAGCGCTGCGGGCTGGGAGGATGAGCTGTGAGGCTGGTCGAGCTGCGCCGGGAACTGGTACGCCACGGCGTCAGCCTCGCGGTCACGGCAGAGGGGAAGCTGCGCCCCTCCGCAGACGCGCGTCCGCCCCGCGAGCTGGTCGAGGCGATGCGCGAGCACCGGGCCGCACTGCTGCGCCAGGTCGAGGAGGGCCGCCTCCCTGACGGGCGCCTTGACGTGGACCGCCTCGCGGCTGAGCCCGGACACTGCGGCTGCTGCGCCCGCTGGCAGGGGCCGGACGCCTATGGGGACGGGATGTGTCCGCTGGGCCGGGCCGCTCACGGCTGGGCAGACGGCAGCCCCACCGCGCTGGTCCTGACCCCGTCTCACCACGGCTGCGGGGCGCACAGCGGGCAGGGCTGGCAGGTGAGGGCGTGACGGGCAGGCGCTACCCAGCGGGGCGCGTCCTGCTGTGTCTCTCCCTCGCCGAGCAGCGGGTCACGGGCATCGAGGAGCGACTGCTCGGGCAAGGCGAGATGCCGGGCCGTGCCACCCTGCGCGCCGCCCTCGACGATCTGGTCAGCCGGGGGTTGGCCCATGTGGAGAAGCGCGGCGCGGTCCATTACTTCCGCCTTGCCGAGGGGCACGCGGTCGAGGAGGCCCTCGACGAGGCCTGGGAGACATTCGGGGGCGCGACATGACTTCCCCGGTCGTCCCTCCGGGCGTCCCCTCGCTGCTCAAGGTCGGACAGGTGGCACGGGTGCTCGGCTTCAGCGAGCGGCGCGTGAAGACGTGGCTCGACCGGGGCACCCTGCCCTATGTCCAGCCGACGGGGCGCTGTGGAGCGCGGCTGGTGCCCGCTGCGGCCCTTGCCGACCTGGGCTCGCGTCACGGCCTGCCCTTGCGCTGGGTTGAGGCGCTGGGCTAGTCGGACCGGAATGTCTGGAGGGGCCGGAACGTCCGCAGCGTTCCAGCCGCTCTGCGTACCCTCGCCCTATGCCAGACGATGACCTGACCTTCGCCGAAGCTATGCGCCGTGACGTGCTGGCGGGCCACCAGCCCGAGTTGAACCCGGGTGACCGCGCCCGCTTCCAGGCTGAGGAGGAAGCGCAGCGCGCCGAGCAGGCCCGCGCTCGGCAGGGCGAGCTAGAGGAAGCCGTAGACCGGGCTATCGAGAAGGCTCGCAGTGAGGGCAAGCTGTGACCCTCGCCGAGCAGCTCGCCCAAGCCCGCATCGACGCGGCGAGCCTCGACGGCGACACCGGCAAACTGGAAGCCAACCTTGCCCAGCAGACTGCCGAACTGGAGCGCCTACGCCGAGAGGCCCGTGCCGAGCGCGCGACCTTCGCCGACGTGGTGAAGCAGCAGACCAGGTGGGACGCAGCGCGCGGGATGCTGGAACAACACCTTCAGGACGTGGCGAACGCTCGCGCCTTGGTCGAGGAGCTAGAGGCCGCCCACCGTCACGCGGACACCGTGGCGCTGGCGCGGGGGGCGCGGGCCGAGGTGGCCCGCCTGGAAGCGGAACACAGCGCTCTCGCCGATGAGGTCGAGCGCTACCTCGCGGACGTGTTGCCCCGGCTGGAGGGCCTGACGGGCGAGCACGCCGCAGCGCAGCGCCGCCTCGCCCTCGCCCTGCGTGACGGTGCGGTGAGCCTGGGCGAGTTCACCACTCAGCAGGCCGCCGACGTGCTCGCCCAGACTCGCGCCGCCCCCGTGGGCGAGGTGCGGCGTCAGGTCATGGCCGCCGTCGAGGCCTTCGCCGGAGAGGTGGACGCCCAGGACGCGCGCCTTCTGGTTAGCCTCGCCCGGCGGGTGCCGTCCGCTGGGCCGGAGCTGCTGACCCTCTCGGCGTGGCCTACCCTCGCCCGGATGGGGGGGTGAGCCGTGGTGATGTTCTACCGGGGAGTAGGCGAGAGGCCCGCGCAGCAGCAGGCCAGAGCAGCGAGACAGGTACAGCGGACCAACGCACAGCGCCCGCCTGACTGCGCCCCGGAAGCGTGGCGACGGCTGAGCCCCCATCAACAGCACACCCGGGCGGCGGCCTACTGGGCAAGCCTGAAGCCAGAGACGCGGCGGATGCTCGCCAAGAAGTACGGGGTAGCCTGATGCCTGCTCGCACCCTCGCCAACAGCACGCGCCCGCTCTCGCCCAAACAACAGCACTTCCTCCGCGAGTACCTTGCCACAGGCAACGCCACCCGAGCGGCCCGGGCGGCGGGCTACTCGCCCAAAAACGAGCGCACGACTGGCTGGCGACTCCTGCACCACCCTGAGGTGAGGAAGGCTGTCGAGGCAGCCCGCACGCCCACAGCCTGCCTGCCGGGGCACGTGGGCATCATCTTCACCCGGTATGGGCGCGTGCTCCCTCCCGCTGAGGCGTTGGCGGCTGCGGAGAGGGGGGCAACTGGCCCTCTTGCGCCCCTCCTGCTCAAGCACCTGCGCCAGTTGCTCGACCTTGCCTAAGCGTTAGCAATTGTCATCTGAGTGTTGTCTTTTGACAGCATGCAAAGGCGGCCCCACGTCCTCCCTCACCGGAGGACGTGGGGCCACGTGCTGCGCTTGGGGGTTGGGCTTATGCGGCTGCCCCTGCCCCCGCCTGCCGGCCCTGCCCGTAGGTGTCGAGGACGGCCAGTATCTCGCGGGCGGCCCTGACAGCGTGTAGCGTCAGCACAGCGCGGACGTCCGGTGTCCCGCGAAAAAAGCCGTCCTGATGAGCTGCTGCAACTTTCAGTTCCCCCTGGCCTGCGACCTGCCCCCGTCTTACCCGCCTGAAATCATGTGGACGCCCAGCTTGTCCAATGCTTCAGCGTAGCTCTCGGGCCGCCCTGCGCTGTGGTTAATAATTTCCCCGATGCGGCGTTGCAAGTAGGTGATGGTGAGGAGGCTGCCCTGCGAGGGCAGGGGCAGGGTGGCCCGCCCGCCGTCCACCTCCACGAAGACGAACTCCCCGATCAGGCTGCCGCCGTAGCGGACCGTCACCATAACCTTGGTTCCACTGGGATCGGGGAAGTTCGAGAGCCAGCTCGCGTGAAAGGCATCCTCTCGTTCCTCGTGCAGTGTGAGCGCGGGATCCAGGCTGTAGGTGTGCGAGCGGTCACGCTCGAAGTGCAGCCAGTCGGCGGGTTCGCTGAACCGCAGGGTGGAGAGGAGATCGTCAACCGTGGGCTTGCCTGTCGAGGTCGTCATGGCAGGAGTTTACAGGCGCCGCACGAGATACCTTCACCGACCGAGTGCCCCCCTCGGCGGTACGCTGCAAGCCCAGAGCGGCGCGCACAGGGAGGGACTATGGGAAAGCTTGCCGAGCAGCTCGCACCGACCGATCCTACCCCGAGAAAGAAGCGCACTCAGGCGCCCGAGGTGCGTGTCGTCTCCGTCTCCATGAGCGACGGCAGCGACATTAACTCTCCCGAGGCCCGCGCCCGCATCGCGCGGGCACTCCTGAGTGTGCCTTCAAAGCCTGCCCCTGTCGTCACCGTCACTCGCCAGCGGTGCGACGAGCGCCGCGCTTCGCTCAACCGGCTGATCGAGAAGTACGGCAACCCCACTCCCAACGCGGCCGAGCATGTGGTCGATGTTGAGCGGCAGATTGAGGCCCTAGCACGTGCTGCCGCTGCCAGCATCATGAAAGAGGACGAACGCTGAAGACGAAAAGAGCGGGCCTCAGCCCGCTCTTTCACCTACTGGGATGGTTAATCCCGCTTGGGCTCCAGCATCTCCCGCACAGCGTCCTCTGCGCCGCCCTCACGGGCAAGAGCGCCGAGGGGATGCCAATACCCGCCTTCGAGGTCCAGCAGCGCGGCCAAGTCACCGGGCTTCAGCCCCGCCGCGTGCCAGTGCTGCGCCCACGTCTCCACGGCGGGCCAGAGCAGCGCGTGTAGGTGTGCGCCTGCCGAGTCACGCAGGGCCGCGCGGGAGGTGCAAGCCGGGCAGAGGTATTCCAGCCCTCCGGGGCGGTAGATCGTGGGCAGGGCGTCCGGCTTGCCGCACGCATCACACCGCTCCGGCCGTGGGGGCGGTGTGGTCAAAGAGTTCCCCATCATGCCGTTCCCCCCGTTTCCTTCCGTTCGTCGAGCGCGGCCTGCATCACGTCTTCGGCCAGGCTGCTGACCTCATCGAGCGCGTGAATCTGTGTGTATTCCAGGTGGCCCCACTGCTCAAGCCAGGCGCGGCAGGCCTCCGTGAGAAGTGTTTTGAGGTCGTCCCCGGCGGCGCAGGTCAGCGCGTATCCGGCGCGATGCTCGGTGCAGAAGTAATCGCTGTACTCACCCCGGCGGTAGTACAGCGTGCCCGGCTTCTCGCAGTGGGCGCAGGTGCCCTGAAGGGGGACTGCCCTCATACGGCAGCCCTCCCATGAGTGGCACACAGGAAGCGCGACACCGCGCGAGCTTCCGCTTCCGTCAGGGCCGCGAGGCTGTAGACGGGGCGGTCGAGCGCCGCTCCCGCGAACCCGTAGTGCTCGTGGCTGGGCACGCCCATCTGGCCCATGAGGCGGTGCAGCTCGCACGCCCGGCGCTTCCCGATGGGGGCAGGCTCGCCCAGGTACGCCTCATGCGTCAGGGTGGCGGTGTCGGCACCCTGGAGGATGCCCACGGCGCGGGCGAGCGGGGCGGGTTGCCCGTTGACTTCGGCGGTCATGGTGCCTGCCGCGTCCCGGGTCAGGGTGACGGTGTGCCGGGCGGTGCCCCAGTGTTCGCCGTGCGCGGTGTAGGTCGTCACGGTGGCCCAGGTGCGGGTCTTGGGGCGAGGAGCTTTGGCGGTGCTGCTGGCGTACTGTGTCATACGTTCACTTCCTGCTGGAGCTGAACTCAGATGGGACGCGGAAACTTGGCGGTTGAGGCGTCCCTTTCTGGTCTTGTTATGGTATAAAAATATGATACCATGTGTCAAGGGGTGATACCATGACCGGGATGAACGAAAAGGTACGGCAGGGCGCGCGGGAGGCCATGAAGGCGCAGGGGCTCACGCACCAGCAGCTCGCCGAGGCGACGGGGATCGAGCGACCGAACGTCACTCGGCTGCTCAGCGGACAGGTAGGGAAGGTGCCGGACAACTGGCAGCGCATCCTTGACGCATTGGGTCTGGAACTCGTGGCCGTACCTAAGAAGGAAGGTTGAGGCTGTGGCGCGAGCGAAGGCGCAGGATCGCAAGGCCGGGAACGGGCGCGGCAGCATCGACGAGTTGCCCAGCGGGAAGTACCGCTGGCGAATCACGGTGGGCATCAAGCCCGATGGGACGCCGATCCGCAAGAGCGGGACCGCAGCGACCGAGAAGGCGGCATTTCAAGCCATGACCACGGCTCAGGCGGACCACCTGCGCGGCGGGGTGGCGGCACCGGACCGCGTGACGCTGGGCGAGTGGCTAGAGCGGTGGCGGAAGGGCAAGGAAGCGGGCCTGGCCGCGAAGACGCGGCACAACTATGAGAAGCTGGTCGAGTTGCACATCAAGCCACAACTGGGCCGGAAGCGGCTTCAGGACGTGCGCCCCGCCGACTTGCGAGCGCTGTATACCCACCTCACGGGCGAGGGGCTGGGCGACTCCATGCAGCGCCAGGTGCACAACGTTTTGCACGGGGCCTTTGCCGAGGCGCTACGGCTGGAACTCGTCATGCGCGACCCGACCGCCGTGGTACGACCCACCCCTGTACGCCGGGAGGCCGCGCCGGTCGAGAAGGCCCTGACGGCGGAAGAGGTGGCGGCGCTGCTGCCCGTGCTTCAGGCAAGCCGCTGGGGGCTGATCTTCGAGTTCATGCTTCACACCGGCCTGCGCCGGGGCGAGGCGTGCGGGCTGCGTTGGGAGCACGTTGACATGGAGAAGGGCATGGTCCACATCCGGGAAAATCTCGTGTCGATCAACGGCGAGGTTCAGGTCAGCACGCCCAAGACCGCGAAAAGCGCGCGACGCGTGCACCTCTCCGGCGAAGGGCTGGCCTGCCTGCGCCGTCAGACCGCCCTGCAAGCCTTCGAGCGCGAGGCGTTGAGCGCCGGGCCGGTCAAGGGGCACGCGAAGACGTATCAGAGGAAGCGCCTCTGGGAAGACACCGGGTACGTCTTCACAGGCATCTCAGGCGTACGGCTGAACCCGGAAAACCTGGGCCGCTACCTCGCGCAGCTCTGCGAACAGGCGAAGATCAGGCCCGTCACGGTACACGGCCTGCGCCACACGCACGCTTCCCTGATGCTGCGCCGTGGCGTGCCCTTGGAGGTGGTCAGCGAGAAGCTGGGGCACTCGCGCCCGTCCTTCACGGCGGACGTGTACCGGACGGTGTACCAGAGCGAGCATGAAGAGTGGGCGGTGAACCTTAGTGAGCTGACAACCATACGGGCGCGGTCATTGAACTGACCTCATCTTAAAATCCTGGAGTGGAAGACTCTCTGCCAGGCTCACAAGTGTTTTGCTCGATCAGCGTTCTAGGAGTGGTTCTGGAAGGCCGCTATTTTCAGGGGAGGCCGTGGGCAGCAGACCCCTGGAGTGGGTGGCACTTCGAAGCATTTGGTGACCCCCTGAATGTTGCCAGTCGCATAAGGCGGCAGGGAGACGTCGAAGTTGTCCTGACCCTTGATGAGCCGGGCGACCTTCCTCCGGTCTGGGTGGGTAGGGCTCAAATTTACACTTGGGGCGGGGAGGCATACCTGCAAGACTCGGAAGGCTTGAAACCCCGCGATTCAGGAACCGCAGAGGCGAGCGGCACGCGTCTACAGTGAGCACGTTGGTCACGGGTTGGTCATAGACCCCAAGTTGGATGTCGGAAGGTCAAAAGATCAAAAAGAAAAACCGCGCTCCTGGCGCGGCCTTTCGACTGGTGGAGATTTGGGGATTCGAACCCCAGACCCTCCGCTTGCAAAGCGGATGCTCTCCCGCTGAGCTAAATCCCCAGCGCCACCAGGCTAGCAGAGCCCAAAGGGTGAGGCAAGGCATAGGCCAACACGCCGGGCCGCGAGGGCGAGGTGGCCCCGCTACCATGTCCCCCATGTTCCGCCGCCGCCCTCCCCTCCCCCCCTTTCCGCCGGGTGCCCTGCTGGTCGGGGGGGCGGCGCGCGACTGGCTGCGCGGCGTTGAGCCCAAAGATTTCGACTGGGCCGCCCCCGACCCGGAAGGCGCGGCGCGGGCGCTGGCGGCGGCGCTGGCAGGCTCGGCCTTCCCGCTCGACGAGGAGCGCGGGTACTGGCGCGTCCACGCCGGGAACGGGGTGCAGCACGACTTCGTGCCGCTGCCGGGGGACGTGACGGACGACCTGCTGCGGCGCGACTTCACGGTGAACGCGCTCGCGCTAACGGGGAGGCAAGACGTTCTCGACCCCTCGGGCGGGCGGGCCGACCTGCGCTCGCGGCGGCTGCGGATGGTCTCGGCGGCGAACCTGCGCGCGGACCCGTTGCGGGCGTGGCGGGCCGCGCGCTTCGAGGTCACCCTGGCCTTCCGGCTGGAGGCGGCGACGGAAGGCAAGGTGCGGGCGGTCGCGGCGGAGCTGGCGGCGGGAGGGCTCCCCATGCCCGCCCCCGAGCGGGTGCGCGAGGAGATGCACGCCCTCCTCGGTCACCCCGACGCGGCGCGCGGCCTCCTGCGCCTGGAAGACCTCGGCCTCCTCGCCCTGACGATCCCCGAGCTGCGGGAGGGCATCGGCGTGATGCAGGGCGGCTTTCACCACCTCGACGTGTTCGGGCATGGCGTAGAGGCGCTGCACCAGCTCCTCGCGCGCTTTCCAGACGCCGACCTGACCCTGCGCTGGGCCACCCTCCTCCACGACGTCGGCAAGCCGCGCGCGCGGGGCACCAATCCGAGGTCGGGCCGCACCACCTTCTACGAGCACGACAAGATCGGCGCGGCGCTGACCGGGCAGATTCTCACGAGGCTGCGGTTACCCTCGGCGCAGGTGGAGCGGGCTTCGGCCCTCGTGCGGGCGCACATGGCCCCGCTTCCGGCGGGGGAGCGCGAGGCCCGGCGCTTCGTCCACCGTCGCCGGGCGCTGTTGCCCGACCTGCTGCGCCTGATGCTCGCCGACCGCGAGGCGGCGCGGGGGCCCGACAGCCACCCCGCGATCCGGCACGCCTATGCGGAAGAGATGGACCGGGTGCTCGCGGCGCTGGAGGAGCAGCCCGCCGCGCCCCCGCCCCTCCTGACGGGCGAGGACGTGATGACGCTGCTGGGGATCGGGCCGGGTCCCGCCGTCGGTCGGGCGCTGCGGGAGGTGGCGGAGGCGCAGGCGCTGGGCGAGGTGCGCACCCCCGGTGAGGCGCGGGCGCTGGTGCTCTCCCGGGCCGGAAAGGGTTAATCTTGCCCCGCCTCCCTGTGACGTTTCGGTACGGCCCCGCTCGTTATCCTGCCCTGCGATGAGCCGCCCCGAGTCGCCCTCCGTCACGCCCGAGTGGGTCAAGGACGCCGTTTTCTACCAGATTTTCCCCGACCGCTTCGCGCGCAGCGGCCGCGTCCGGGGCCTGAGTCTCCAGCCGTGGGGCAGCCCGCCGCAGCTTCACGGGTACATGGGCGGCGATCTGTGGGGCGTGGCCGAACACCTCGACCACCTCGGGGCGCTCGGCGTCAACGCGATCTACTTCTGCCCGGTCTTCCAGTCGGCCTCGAACCACCGCTACCACACCCACGACTATTTCCGGGTAGACCCCATGCTGGGCGGTGACGAGGCGCTGCGCCACCTCCTGGGCGAGGCGCACGCCCGGGGTATCCGGGTGGTGCTCGACGGCGTGTTCAACCACGCGAGCCGGGGCTTTTTCCAGTTCAACGATCTGTTGGAGCAGGGCGAGGCGAGCGCGTACCGCGACTGGTTCCATGTCGAGAGCTGGCCTCTCCACGCCTACCACCAGAGGAAGCCCGCGAACTACCACGCGTGGTGGGGCAACCGGGCGCTGCCCAAGTTCAACACCGATAACCCCGCCGTGCGCGAATTCCTGTGGGACGTGGCCGAGCACTGGACGCGCTTCGGCATCGACGGCTGGCGCCTCGACGTGCCCAACGAGATCGACGACGACGAGTTCTGGCGCGAGTTCCGCCGCCGGGTCAAGGCGGTCAACCCCGAGGCCTACATCGTGGGCGAACTCTGGGGTGACGCGCACCGCTGGCTCGCCGGGGACCAGTTCGACGCGGTGATGAACTACCACTTCACCCGCCCCTGCCTCGCCTTTTTCGGCGGGCGCACGCTTGACCACCCCATGAACGAGCGCAGCGGCACGGGCCGCGTCGAGCCGATGGACGCCGCCGGATTCGCCCGCCGCATGACCGAGGTGACCCGCCTCTACCACCCCGACATCGTGGCCGCGCAGCTCAACCTGCTGGACTCGCACGACACGGCCCGCTACGTGACGGCGGTGGGCGGGGACGCGACGGCCTACCGCCTCGCCACCGTCTTCCAGATGACCTACCTGGGGGCCCCCTGCATCTACTACGGCGACGAGGTGGGCCTCCACGGCGGCCCCGACCCCGACTGCCGCCGCGCCTTCCCCTGGCAGGGCGAGGAGAGCTGGGACCGCCAGACCCTCGACCTCACCCGCACCCTCACCGCCGCCCGCCACGCTTCGGCGGCCCTGCGGCGCGGCACCTTCGAGGTCACCCACGCGCAGGGCGACCACCTCGCCTTCGCGCGCAGGCACCGGGATGGAAACGCCCACGTCGCCCTCAACTGCGCCGAGGACTGCGCCCGCCTTCCCCTGGTGGGCGTGCAGCCGGGCACCTACCGGGACGTGCTGAGCGGACGAACCTTCGAGCTGGGCGGGGAGACCGAGGTGGAGGTTCCGGGGCGCGGAGCGGTGGTGCTGGTCCGGGTGTAGCAGAAAGTAGGGGGAATGCCGCTGCGAGCGACTGGGAGGACGTTTTGGGGCCGGGGGTTGGGTGGGGCGTTGGGGTCGCGGGCGGGCCCCCTCACCCCGACCCTCTCCCGCAAGGGGAGAGGGAGAAAAAAGCTCAAGCCTTCGCGCTATTCAAAACGTCTCTCCGGACGCCCCACCCCTGGAAGTGACTAAATGCCCCAGGCCCACGGCCCCGCCTTGCTCGCGCAGCGAGACGGTGGGCGAGCCGATGGGACGCGACAAGATCAGACCTTGCGTTCAGAAGAACCCGACCACCCGCGCCACCCGTGTGCCCTTGCCCAGCGCAGCGCCGCTCCCCCAGCCCCCTCGGGGGGGAGGGGGCTGGGGGGTGGGGGCCAACCGTGGCAAGTTGCCCCGCCCCTCAAGACCTCACCCTCCTCAATGCAGCGGCACATGCCCCGGAAACCCGATCAGCCAGTCCAGCAGGTCCCCCACCATCGCCGAGGCGGTGACCATCCCCCCCGCCCCACCTCCCGCGAAGATCAGGGTGCCACTCTCCTCCCCCTCGTACACGAGCGCGTTGCGGTTCGCCCCCGCCGTGCAGAGGGGATGGGTCTCGGGGAGACGCTGCGGGGCGACACGCGCGTGCCAGCCCTCCCCATCCCGCGCGAGTTCGGCGACGAGCTTGATCCGCTGCCCCGCCGCCCGCGCCCCGGCCACCTCCTCCAGCGTCACGCCCTCGATGCCCTGGACCTGCACGGCCTCGTAGGGGAAGTTCCCGTCGGCGCAGAAGCGGGCGAGCACCGTGAGCTTGTGGGCGGTGTCGAAGCCGCCGACGTCGAGGGTGGGGGGGTCCTCCGCGTAGCCGAGCGCCTGGGCCTCCTCCAGCGCCTGCGCGTACGTCTTGCCCCCCTCCATCTGGGTGAGGATGTAGTTGCAGGTGCCGTTCAGCACGGCCTGGAGCCGCACGAAGGTGCTCGCCCGCAACACGGTGCTCATCGGGCCGATGACCGGGGTGCCCGCCATCACACTGGCCTCGTAGTAGAGACGACCGTCTAGGGCATGCTCGCGCAGTTCCTCCCACCGCTCGGCGAGGAGGGCCTTGTTGGCGGTGATGACCGGGCGGTCCGAGCGCAGGTAGGGCCGCAGCAGCGCGAGGGGGGAGTCGATGCCCCCCAGCGCCTCGATCACCACGCCGCACTCCTGAAGGAAGGTGGGGTCGGTGGTGAGCGGTGTGCCGTCGGGAACAGTGCGCGCCCTGGCGGTGTCGCGCACGAGCACGCCCGCCACCTCGACCCGCACGCCGAGGTTGTCGAAGATGTCCTTGCGGCGCTTCAGGAGGTGCAGCACGTCCTGTCCCACCGTGCCGCAGCCCAGCACGCCCACCGTGACGGTTCTCATCCCCCGGAATGTAACGTCGGGCGCGGCGGCGGGCGGGGGGCGGGTTAGACCGAGGCGGAAATTGGGGGGGCCTTCCGGTCGTCTAGCCGGGGCGGGCGCTAGACTGGGTTCATGATGCCTGTGTCCACCCCGTTTTTTCTCTGGTCGCGTCCGCCGTGGTGAGGGACGCCAGACGTGGAGGCCGCCTGGAGGAGCTGGCCTCCGAATTCGGCATGGTCGAGCGGGCGCTGGGCGACCCGGCGGCCCTCTCCGACGGTCGGGAATACACCCGCCTGACCCGCCGCCACCGCGAACTCCTGCCGCTCGTCACCCTCCACCGCGAGCGGGAGACGGTGCTCGGCGACCTCGAAGGTGCCCGTGACCTCCTCACCGACCCCGACATGCGCGAGCTGGCGGCGGGCGAGGTCGAGACCCTGACGGGCCGCCTCGCCGAGATCGACGCCGAGCTGGAGGTGCTGCTCCTCCCCACCGACCCCGACGATGCCAAGGACGTGATCCTGGAATTGCGAGCGGGGGCGGGGGGGGCGGAGGCGGGCCTCTTCGCGGTCGATCTGCTGCGGATGTATACCCGCTACGCCGAAGGGCTCGGCCTGAAGCTCAACGTCCTCGACGCCTCCGAGAGCGATCTGGGCGGCGCGAGCAAGGTGGTCGCCGAGGTGACGGGCGATTTCGCCTTCCGCGCCTTCAAGTGGGAGCGGGGCGTCCACCGAGTCCAGCGCGTGCCCGCAACCGAATCCCAGGGCCGCATCCACACGAGCACGGTGACGGTTGCCGTGCTGCCCGAGGCCGAGCAGGGGGAGGTGCAGCTCGACCTCTCGGAGGTGCGGATCGACGTGTTCCGCTCCCAGGGGGCGGGCGGGCAGGGGGTGAACACGACCGACTCCGCCGTGCGCGCCGTGTACCGCGCCGGGACCCCGGACGAGATCGTGGTCGTGTGCCAGGACGGCAGAAGCCAGATCAAGAACCGTGAGAAGGCCCTCCTCGTCCTCGCCTCGCGCCTCGCCGAGCGGGAGCGGGCCGCGCGTGAGGAGCAGGAACGCCAGACGCGGGCCTCCCAGGTCGGGACGGGCGAACGCAGTGAGAAGATTCGCACCTACAACTACCCGCAAAACCGGGTGACGGATCACCGCCTGGAGGGCGAGGTCAAGAACTTCGCGCTGGAGGGCGTGATGGCGGGGGGACTCGCTCCCGTCGTGGCGGCCCTGGCGAGAGACGAGCGCGAGCGGCAACTGCTGGAGATGGGCGGCGCGGACGGGGGCGGGCAATATGGGGCGGCGTGACCTTCTCGTCGCCGCCGGGGTGCTGCGCGACCGCTTCGGGCGGGTGCTCCTTGTAGGGAACGACTGGCAGGGCCTCGGGCGGGTGCGCTACACGCTGCCGGGCGGGGTGGTGGAGTCGGGCGAGACGCTGCTCGAGGCCCTCTACCGAGAGATCGCCGAGGAGACGGGCCTCAAGCTCACCGGGATCAAGCACATGGCGTACACGGTCCACATCGAGGACGAACGCCGGGGCGAGCGGGCCATCGCCGTCGCCTTCGAGGCGACCTGGGAGGGGCTGCTCAACCCCGCCGACCCCGACGGCTTCATCGTGGAGGCGCGGTTTTGCACGCCCGACGAGGCGCTCGAAAGGCTGGAGTCGCCCCCCATGCGCGAGCCGCTGAGCGACTACCTGCGCACGGGCGAGCCGGGCCGCTTCTACGCCTTCAAGGGCTGGGACGGGCGCGGGGGGTTGCGTGTGCCGCCTCTGAAGTCGGAAACGTCGTCGCGCTGAGACGGAGAAGCGACCCGCCCGGACCTTCCTGCGTCCGGGCGGGCCGTGTCGTTCGTACGAGTCAGAGTTGCCGCACCAGAATCGGCGTCGTCGTGGGCTGGGGGCTGCCGCCGGGGGGCTCGACGCTGACGGCAACCGTCGCGCCGGGCGTGAGCCCCGTGAGCAGGAAGCCCTGTCCCTCGAATACCCCCAGCGAGACGGGGACGCCGCCCCGAATCTGCCACATCTGGTAGACCCGCCCGGCCTCGGCGGGCCGCGCCAGGTACACGTACGCCCGGCCGTCCGGCAGGCGCACGAGTTGCCCGAGGTCGCCCCCGTTCGCCTCCAGCCGCTGAACGGTCGCCCCCGGCGTGTTCGCGTAGCGCCGCAGCGGGTCACCCTCCGGCCACAGGACGAAGACGAGCGCGAGGGCCGCCGCGAGCCCCAGGGCGGCGAGAGGGAGCCAGGTCCGGTTCGGCCTGCGGGCGGGAGAGGGTGGAGGGGTGGACACCCCCGGGGCCGCCGTCGCCGCCCTCTCCCGGGCGAGGCGGGCCATCAACCGTTCCTCCGCCCCGTCGGGCAGCGGCTCCTGCGGCAACACCTCGGCCAGGGCGGCGAGGGCTTCCCGGTCGGCGTCCACCCCGGCGCGCAACTCGGGGTCGGCCTCCAGCGCGGCGCGGACGCGGGCCTCCTCCTCGGGGGGCAGGATGCCCAGGGCGTAGGCGGTGAGCTGGTCGCGGTCGGGGCTGGTCACGGGTGCTCACCTCCTTCCAGGGCGTCCGGTGAGGGCGAGGGGTCGGGTTGGGCCTTGCCGCCGAGGTGACGGCGCATCCGGTCGAGCGCCGCGCGCAGGCGGGATTTGACCGTGCCCACCGGCAACCCCGTCAGCGTGGCGAGTTCGGAGTGGGAGTGGCCCCGGTAGTAGGCCAGTTCGACGAGTTCTCGCTGGGAGGGATCGAGGGCCTGCACGGCGCGGCCCGCCAGGATACGGCCCAGGGGATCGGGCGCCGCGACAGGCGCGTCCCAGTCTTCGAGTTCGAGCGCCGTGTCGGGCCGGTCACGCAACTCCTGGAGGAAGCGGTGGTGGGCGATACTCACCAGCCACGTCTTGACGCTCGCCCGCGAGGGGTCGAAGCGGGCCGCGTGGCGCCAGGCATTCATGAAGGCGTCTTGCACGCACGTCTCCACGTCCTCGCGCTGACGCAGCATCCGGTGGCCGAGGGCGTAGAGCAGCCGGGCGTGGCGGCGGTGGAGTTCTTGCAGGGCGTCCTCGTGCCCACCCGCCACCCTCTGCATAAGGGCCTCGTCGGAGGCGTCGTCGGCGGGCGGGGGGGATGGGGTCATGGGGTGAAGCTCAGCCTAACAGGCGTGGGGGCGGCACGTCCCGACTCGACTGGGCCGGGAGTCAGGACCGCCGGGCGTCCTGCTGTGCGGCAGCGGCGGTCTCGGGGCCCGGAGGCCTTGTCGCCGCCGCGCTCGCAGGAGACAGGACGGGGACCGGCGCGGGCACGTCGGGGGTGGTCTCAAGGCCGCGGCGAAGTTCGTCCGTCACTGCGCCCGTGGATTTGCGGAACTCGCGCAGGCCGTGGCCGAGGCTCTTGCCGAGTTCCGGCAGCTTGCGCGGCCCGAAGACGAGCAGCGCGATCAGGAGGACGACGAGCAATTCACCGGGGCCGATGTTGGGCATGGGGGTTCTCCCTGGGGGCGACCGGCGGTGCCGGAAGAGGAGGCGTGGGGTTAGTCTGCGGGCCAGAGCCGTCTGTGCCCTCACCCGGTCATATGCCGCCCGCCCCGGTTCGGATTGCCCGCCTCCCCTTCCTCAAGACTCGCTCAGCGCGGCGCTACACTGCCCGCCGTGACCGACCGCCCGAGTTCCCTCCACCTCACCGCCTCGCTGGGCCGTCTGGACACGGTGCTTGCGGAACTGACGGGCCAGAGCCGCTCACAGGTCGCCGGGTGGATCGGGGGGAGGCATGTGACGGTGGAGGGCGTGATCGTCCAGAAAGCCAGCCTGAAATTGAAGGGGGGCGAGGCGCTGACCGTACAGGTCCCCCCTCCCCCGGACGCCACCGTCTCGCCCGAGGACGTGCCCCTCGACGTGCTGTACGAGGACCCTGCCCTCATCGCCGTGAACAAGCCGCCCGGCATGGTGACTCACCCGGCGCCCGGCGTCTCCAGCGGCACCCTCGTCAACGCGCTGCTGGGCCGCATGACTCTCCCCGAGCAGGAGGGCGCCCTGGGCCCGGACGGCTACCGCCCCGGCATCGTCCACCGCCTCGACAAGGACACCAGCGGCGTGATCGTCGTCGCCAAGACCGTGCAGGCGCACGCGCGGCTTGCCGCCGCCTTCAAGGACCGTGACACCCGTAAGACGTACCTGGCGATTGCCGCTGGGACGTGGAGGGCCGAGGGGCCAGTGCGGGTGGACGCCCCGATTGGCCGCCATCCCACCGCGAGGCAACGCATGACTGTCGGCGGCGTGAGCCCCCGCGAAGCACAGACTATGTTCACCCCGCTCGCCGCGCACGGGGACGGGCACGGGCGCACCCTCACCCTCGTCCGCGCCCAGCCGCGCACGGGCCGCACCCACCAGATTCGCGTCCATCTCGCGCACCTGGGCAGTCCGATTCTGGGCGACCCGGTGTATGGGCGGGAGAGTGCCGTGATCGGGCGGCACGCGCTGCACGCGCATTTCCTGACCCTGCCCCATCCCGTTACGGGCGAGGGGCTGAACCTCCATGCGCCTGTGCCCGACGACATGCTGAACGCGTGGGTGACGTTGGGGGGGATGGTGCCTGCGGAGTTGGAGACGCCACCCAAGTGAAACCTACGTCCCCAACGCCTGCCGGAGAACACGAGCAATGGGGTAATGTGCCTCTCCGTCGATCCACTCGAGCGAATCCATGTTGGTCCAATACTCAAGCAGAAATTGAGTCGGTTCGTGCTCGCGCCGTGCGGCAATCAAGGACACGGCTTCTTCGATTAAAGAACGGGGTTGGCCTCCATCGCGGAGCGCATCGTTGGCCGACTCCAGAAGCAGTTCACCCAGGTAATACTCCTGCGCCCACTCGCCGAACCCGGCTTGGTGCTCCCGGTAGTACGCGACGAACTCTGGCAGGCGCTCCGGGTCAGCGAACTCAATCCCCCAGTCCTGGTGATCCCCGAGGTCAGGCAGACCGAGATCAGCGGCAGCTTGACTCATGCGAGGGTTGAGCTTGGGAGCCATAGCTCAACGCTACCAGCGACAGACCCAGTCGCAGTTTTCCTCGTAGGGCACGCCCTCCCCCACTTGATATTTCCAAGCGTACCGTGTACACTTTCTCTTCGTGCGCCGCTCGGGATGTGCCCGGCGGCTGGAAGGTGCCCCCACTTTCAGGACATGACGGATGCCGAGTCAAGGCGTTTGCTGGTCACTGGGGTCGTGCTTTCCCGAAAGGACCACAAATGAACTTTGATCAACTGATCGCGCCCGAACTCGCGGCGCGTCTGCAAGGGCGCGGCATCACCGAAGCCACCCCTATTCAGACCGAGAGTCTGCCCCACGCGCTGGCGGGCAAGGACCTGATCGGTCGCGCCCGCACGGGCACGGGCAAGACGCTCGCCTACGCGCTGCCCATCATCCAGAACCTCGAACCCAGCCGCGAGCGGGGCCGCGCGCCCCGTGCCCTGGTGCTCGCCCCCACCCGCGAACTCGCCAAGCAGGTCGCCGAGGAGTTCGCCAAGAGCGGCGGCGACCTCGTGACCGCGACCGTGTACGGCGGCGCCGCCTACGGCCCGCAGGAAGGTGCGCTGCGCCGGGGCGTGGACGTGATCGTGGGCACCCCCGGGCGCCTGATCGACCACCTGGAGCGCGGCAACATCGACCTGAGCCGGGTGGAGTACGCCGTGCTCGACGAGGCCGACGAGATGCTGAGCGTGGGCTTCGCGGACGCCATCGAGACGATCCTCCAGGCGACGCCCGAGACGCGCCAGACCATGCTCTTCAGCGCCACGCTGAACGACGACATCCGCCGCATCTCGCGCAAGTACCTCAAGGACCCCGTGGTCGTGGACCTCGTGGGCGAGGGCCGCAGCCAGGCCGCCCAGAGCGTCGAGCACCTCAAGGTGAAGGTGGGCCGCACCCGCACCCGCGTGCTGGCCGACCTGCTCACCGTCTACAACCCCGAGAAGGCCATCGTCTTCACCCGCACCAAGCGCGAGGCGGACGAGCTGGCGAACGAGCTGATCCACCGCGGCATCGAGTCCGAGGCGCTGCACGGCGACCTGGCGCAGAGCCAGCGTGAGCGGGCGCTGGGCGCCTTCCGCGCGGGCCGGGTGGGCGTGCTCGTCGCCACCGACGTGGCGGCGCGCGGGCTGGACATTCCGGAGGTGGACCTCGTGGTGCAGTACCACCTGCCGCAGGACCACGAGAGCTACATCCACCGCTCGGGCCGCACCGGGCGCGCGGGCCGCACCGGCACCGCCATCGTGATGTACGGCGACCGCGACGGCCGCGAGCTGCGGGGCCTGGAGTACCGCACGGGCGTGCAGTTCGTCGAGCGTCCCCTGCCCACCCCCAGGGAAGTGCAGGCCGCGAGCGCCAAGTCCGCCGCCGACCTCATCCGCAAGGTGGACCCCGAGGTGGCGACGAGCTTCCAGGCAGAGGCCGAACGCCTCTTCAGCGAACTCGGCCTGGAGGCGCTGACCCGCGCACTCGCCAAGGTCAGCGGCGTGAGCGAGCCCGTCAAGGCCGCCAGCCTGCTGAGCGGTGAGGAGGGGCTGACCACCCTGATCCTGCACGGCGAGCGCCTGAGCGTGGCCCGCGCGGTGGCCCTGCTCGCCCGGGGCAGCGACGTGGACACCCGCCGCCTGGGCCGAGTGCGCCAGTGGCGCGGCGGCGCGGTGGCGGACGTGCCCAGCGAGTACGTCGAGAAGCTGCTCGCCGCTTCTCCCCTCGACGGCGAGGTCGGCGTGGAAGTCGCCGAGGAACTCCCCGAACTGTTCGAGCAGCCTGCCCGCGAGGGTCGTCAGGGCGGCGGTTACGGCGGCGGACGCGGCTACCGCGACGAGGGTGGCTCCCGTGGCGGACGCCAGGGTGGTTACCAGGGTGGCGGGCGCGGCGGCTACGGCAACCGCGACGGCGGTCAGGGCGGCTATCAGGGCAACCGTGGCGGTCAAGGCCGCTGGAGCCGCGAGCGTGACGGCGCCAACCAGGGCGGTGAGCGTCGCCGCGAGGACTTCGCCGACCGCGAGTTCGTACCGAGCGGGCGATAAAGCCAGATGTCAGATGATGCCCCCGTCAAGCGCGGGGGCTTCGTACTTTCACTTCCGGGTTGCAGTGGCATAGCAAAGAATTTCACTCAACCCATCGAATACAGACGTTATCTTTATGCGGTGAACTTATTTACCTTGATTGCGCCAGCTCTTGCCTTTGGGCTTTTGGTAGGGTGCGCACCGGCAGCCAGCAATGCCACCCTTACGACCCCCATTCTGGCTCAGGGTCAGGAATGGACCATGACTGTTCCGCCCGATGCTGATGGCCGCATCACACTGCCCCTGACGTTGCTGGTTGGAACACCAGAGCGTCTTGGCAGCAGTGTGGCGTTCAAAACTTCTTCACGCAATGTAGCAGCAAGTACAACAGGGGATTATTTCTTTTATGACCCTCTGGACTCTGAACCTGAGTTCGTGGCAGCTATTCAGACCAAGAATGTCCTTGGCTTTAGTATGGCATATGCTTGTGTTGTACGCACACCTAACGCGCAGCTCAATGTTGCGCAAGTGGGGCTCTACCGTCAGGGAATATCCCCCGACACCCTGTTTAAGGATAAGGATGACGCGATTGAGAAATACGTGACGACGGGCGACCTCAAAGATGAGCGCACCTGCACGCTGGCCCGAACGAAGTAAGGTCCTGCACGGTTCACCAGCGAGCCCCTCTCTCCTCTCCTAACGCCCGTTTGTTCCCCCTCCCGTACCACCCTCCTCATCTAGACGCGCCTTGATCCTCCACCTGATCACGCCGTAGGGTGAACCCATGAGCCGCATTCTCGTGGTGGTACTTCTTGGCGCCGGGGGTTGATGGCTGCTGAGCGCGAGCGCGTGCCACCCCCCGCCGACCACAGGGCGGGGGTTTTTCAATGGGAACAAAGGAGTGACCAGGCATGGGGATCAGGGGAGAGCAGGGACAATGGAAGGCCGCCCGAAACGGGCTGTCACTTCGCGCCGCGCCGCCTTCGGGTGAGCGTGGCGCGCGTCTTTCTGGAGAAGCGGTGAGCGGGACCCTGAGGAGGAATGCATGACGCAGACGGATTTGACGGGCGCCAAGGCCCTCTGGTCCACCCTGGCCGGGCACGGCATCAGCACGGTCTTCGGCTACCCCGGCGGGGCGATCATGCCCGTGTACGACGCGCTGACCTTCTACCCCGAAGTGCGGCACGTCCTCGCGCGACACGAGCAGGGCGCCATCCACGCGGCGGAGGGCTGGGCCAAGGCGACGGGCGAGATCGGCGTGTGTATCGCCACCTCAGGACCGGGGGCGACCAACCTCGTGACCGGGCTCGCCGACGCGATGCTCGACTCGGTGCCCATCCTGGCGATCACGGGCAACGTCGCGCGGCACCTGATGGGCACGGACGCCTTTCAGGAGGCGGACATCACCGGCATCACCCTGCCCGTCACGAAGCACAACTACGTCGTGCGCGACGTGGAGGAGCTGCCCCGCGTGATCGCCGAGGCCATCCGCATCGCGCGCAGCGGGCGGCCCGGTCCCGTGCTCGTGGACATTCCCAAGGACATCCAGCTCGCGCCTTACCACGGGGAGATCGCCGTCCCACACGCCCGGCCCGAGATTCCCGCGCCCAAGCCTGAGGCCATCGAGAAGGCCCGCGAACTCCTCCAAAGCGCGAAAAAGCCCGTCATCATGGTCGGCGGCGGCTCGCTGGACGCGGCGGCGGAGATCACCGCCCTCGCCCGCGCCTGGGACATTCCCGTCATTACGACGCTGATGGGGCTGGGTTCCTTTCCGTCCTCCGACCCCCTCTGGCTGGGGATGCCGGGGATGCACGGCTCGGTTGCGGCGAACCGGGCCATCTCCGAGGCGGACGTGCTTCTCGGCATCGGGCTCCGCTTCGACGACCGGGTGACGGGCCGGGTGAACGGCTTCGCGCCGAACGCCTCGATCATTCACGTGGACCTCGACGCCGCCGAGATCGGCAAGATCGTGCGGACGCATGTTCCGGTGCGGGGGGACGCGCGGGTGGCCGCCCAGCTTCTCGCGGAAGGGGCGCAGAAGCTCGACCTGCCCGAGTGGCGGGAAAGGGTCGCCGAGTGGAAGACCCGCACCCAGGACCCCGACCACTGGGGCGCCGGGTACGCGGTGAAGGCCGTGGTGGACCGCCTGCGCCCCGACGACATCCTCTCCTCCGATGTGGGCCAGCACCAGATGCTCGCCGCGCAGCTCGCCCGCTTCGAGAAACCTCGGCGCTGGATCAACTCGGGCGGCCTGGGCACAATGGGCTTCGGCTTCCCGGCGGCCATCGGGGCAGGGATGGCGGAACCCGGCGTGCGGAGCATCGTGGTTGCCGGAGACGGCGGCTTCCAGATGACCGCCCAGGAACTCGCCACCCTGAAGAAGTACGACGTGCGGAACGTCAAAATCTGCATCATCAACAACTCCTTCCTGGGAATGGTCCGCCAGTGGCAGGAACTCTTCCACGAGCGCCGCTACTCGGAGGTCTACCTCGGCGACTCCAACCCCGACTTCCTCAAGCTCGCCGACGCCTACGGGGTGCCCGCCTACCGCGCCGACTGCGCCGAGGAACTGCCAGAGGCCATCGACGCGTGGCTGAACGACCCCAAGAGTTCGCTGCTGGAGATCGTGGTGCCCAACGAACACGGCGTCTTCCCGATGGTGCCCGCCGGGGCCTCCCTGAGCGAGATGATCGAGACGGAACCGCCGCGCGCGCCCACGCCCGGGATCGAACGTAACGATGCCGCCGAGGAGGCGAAGAACGCATGACCGCCCCCTACGATTCCACCCAAAAAGATCACCTCGTCTCCGCCCTCGTGCGTGACGAGCCGCGCGTGCTGACCCGCATTACCTCGCTCTTCGGGCGGCGCGGCTACAACATTAAGAGCCTCAGTGTGGGCTCCACCGAACACCCCGGCCTCAGCCGCATGACCTTCGTGGTGACGGGCGACCGGGGCGTGGTGGAACAGGCGATGCGCCAGCTTGAGAAGCTGCACGATGTCGTCAAAATCATCGACCACAGCCTGGAGAAGTTCGTGGACCGCGAACTCGTGCTCGTGAAGGTCGCCATCACGCCGGAGAGCCGGGTGGAAGTGCGCCAGATCGCCGAGGACTTCCGCGCCCGCATCGTGGACGTGGGCCGCCACGCCCTGACCTTCGAGGTGACGGGCGACGAGGGCAAGATCACCGCCTTTATCGAGCAGATGCGCCCCTTCGGCATCCTGGAGACGATGCGGACGGGGCGGGTGGCCCTCACGCGCGGCTCGAACGCCGACATTCCCAGCCACGTCTACCACGAGGGGGAGACGGAGGCGCTGAGACCTGTGGTGGAGGCTACCGAGGCGCGCGAGACGCAGGCGGGCGGGGTGCCGAATCTGTTCTAGGGGTACATCAGGCTGAGTCGGTCAAGTATTCGACTCCAGTTCCCACCGCTCCGAGGTTAGCCTCCAGGGCTGCGGCAGAGGCGGGCGTAGCGAAGAACGTGTAAATATCCACGCAGCACCCACAGCCCTCGTTTGCCAACGCCTCTACGTCCACCCCGAAGCGTTCCGCCCAGTCCACGAAAGCACGATGCTGTGATAGGGCCTCTACTTCTAGAACGACACACAGCTTGACTGTTGGTGCGTCAACGTCATGCACACGACGAACTCTACTCCCGGGGCCTCCCCTAGCCCACATTCCCCCTCACCTCACACTCTGTAGGAGAATCCCCGAATGGCCGCAAAAATGTACTACGACCGCGACGTTTCCCTCTCCCCCATCGAGGACAAGCTCATCGCCATCATCGGCTACGGCTCACAGGCGCACGCGCACGCGCAGAACCTGCGGGACAGCGGCCTGAACGTGGTCGTCGGCCTGCGGGAGGGGTCGGGCAGCCGCATCAAGGCTGAGCAGGCGGGGTTGCGCGTGACCAGCATCGAGGACGCGACGCGCGAGGCGGACGTGGTGATGCTGCTGATCCCCGACGAGACGCAGCCGAAGGTCTACGAGGAGAGCATCGCGCCCAACCTGACGGACGGCAAGGCGCTCGCCTTCGGGCACGGCTTCAATATCCACTTCGGGCGCATCAAGCCACCTGCGGGCGTGGACGTGTTCCTCGTCGCTCCCAAGGGCCCCGGCCACATGTTGCGCCGCGTGTACGTGGACGGGGCGGGGATGCCGAGCATCTTCGCGGTGGGGCAGGACGCGACCGGGCAGGCCCGCGAGATCGCGCTGGCCTACGCCCGTGGCATCGGCGGCACCCGGGCGGGCGTGCTGGAGACGACCTTCAAGGAGGAGACGGAGACGGACCTCTTCGGGGAGCAGTCGGTCCTCTGCGGCGGCGTGACGCACCTGATCCAGGCGGGCTTCGAGACGCTGGTGGAGGCGGGCTACCAGCCGGAAATTGCCTACTTCGAGACGCTGCACGAGGTCAAGCTCATCGTGGACCTGATCTACGAGAAGGGCTTCGAGGGGATGCGCCACTCGATTTCCAACACCGCCGAGTTCGGCGACTACGTGACCGGCCCGCGCATCATCACGGACGAGACGAAGGCGACGATGAAGGACGTGCTGGGCGATATCCAGTCCGGCAAGTTTGCGCAGAGCTTCATTCAGGACGCCGAAAGCGGCTTCCCGTACATGAACGAGCAGCGGAGCAAGATGCGCGACCATACGCTGGAAGTGGTGGGCAAGGAGCTGCGCGACCAGATGCCCTTCATCAGCAAGAAGGAGCTGGAGGTCTGAGGGTCTAGACACCTGCGCTTCCCCGCAGCGTGCTCCCCCTTACGATGCCCCCTATGAAAGCGTTCGGCCTGCTTCTTCTTGGCGTTCCTCCGGTGGAGTGAGCGGCGCGAAGGAGTTCGCCGAATCCCCCGGAGGAACCGCCCTCCGGGGTTTTTCTTTGTCCCGCCCCCTCACCCCACAGGAGCCCGCGATATGACCCAGCAAGAGCACCAGCCCCAACCCATTCGCATCTTCGACACCACCCTGCGCGACGGCGAGCAGTCACCCGGCGTGGCGCTGAACCACACGCAGAAGCTGGAGATCGCCCACCAGCTCGCCCGATTGGGCGTGGACGTGATCGAGGCGGGCTTCCCCATCGCCTCCCCCGGCGACCTGGAAGGGGTCAGCCGGATTGCACGTGAGGTCCGGGGGCCGATCATCGCCGGGCTGGCGCGGGCGAACCGGGCGGACATCGAAGCGGCGGCGAAGGGGGTGGAGTTGGCCGAGCGCCCCCGCATCCACACCTTCATCGCCACCAGCCCGATCCACATGGCGAAGAAGCTGAACCTGGAGCCGGGCGCGGTGATCGAACGCGCGGTGGAAGCCGTGCGCCTGGCCCGCTCCTTCGTGGACGACGTGGAATTCAGCGCGGAGGACGCCACCCGCAGCGAGCCCGAGTTCCTGGCCCGCATCTTCCGGGCGGTGGTGGCCGAGGGCGCCACGACGATCAACGTGCCCGACACGGTGGGCTACACGACCCCCGAGGAAATGCGCGCCCTGTTCGCGTACCTGAAGGGCGAATTGCCGGGGCACGTCATCCTCTCCGCCCATTGTCACGACGACCTGGGGATGGCGGTCGCCAACTCGGTCGCGGCGGCGCAGGGGGGGGCGCGGCAGATCGAGTGCACGGTGAACGGGATCGGCGAGCGGGCGGGGAATGCCTCGCTGGAGGAGATCGTGATGGCCTTCCACACCCGGGGGGACGTGTACGGCTTCGCGACGGGCATCCGCACCCGCGAGCTGTACCGCGCCTCCCGGATGGTGAGCCGCCTGAGCGGGATGCCGGTGCAGCCCAACAAGGCCATTGTGGGCGACAACGCCTTCGCGCACGAGTCGGGCATCCACCAGGACGGGGTGATCAAGGCCCGCGAGACCTACGAGATCATGAACGCGGAGCTGGTGGGCCGCGAGGCCGCCGTCCTCGTCATGGGCAAGCACTCGGGCCGCGCCGCTTTCCGCAAGGCGCTGACCGACCTGGGATATGAGGTGCCGGAAGAGCGTGTGAAGGACCTCTTCGCCCGCTTCAAGGACCTCGCCGACCGCAAGGGCCAGATCTACGCCGACGACCTGCGCGCCCTCGTCGAAAGCCGCACCGACGTGCCGCAGACCTTCGTGCTCGAACGCTTCCAGGTCACGAGCGGCACCGACATGCAGCCCCTCGCCTTCGTGCGCCTGACCACCCCGGACGGCCCACGCGAGGGGACGGCGAGCGGCGACGGGGCGGTCGAGGCCGTCTTCAACGCGCTCAACGGGGTCACGGGCATCAAGCCCGAGCTGGAAATCTACCGGGTGCAGGCCGTCACCAAGGGCGCCGAGGCGCTGGGCGAGGTCAGCGTGAACACGCGCTACGGCGAGATGAGCATTCACGGCACGGGCGTCGCGCCGGACGTGGTGGAGGCGTCGGCGCGGGCGTGGCTGCGGGTGATCAACCAGATCGTCGCGGGCGTGGGCAAGAGCCGTCAGGTGAGCCAGACGACGGTATAAGCAGGGGCGAACAGCGGGGGGCGGGGGCAACTCCGCCTTCTGCTCTGCAAGGAGAGCACACGGCTGAAAATTCAGGAGGAAGCGTGAGCGTCTACATCATCGGCCTGATCGACGTGCAGGACCCGGAAGGCTATCCCACCTATTCACAGCAGGTGCCCGCGACCCTCGAACCCTACGGCGGCCAGTTTCTCGTGCGGGGCGGCCAGCCCGAGGCGCTGGAGGGCACGGCGCCGGAGCGGGTGGTCGTCCTCGCTTTTCCCTCCGCCGAACAGGCCCGCGGCTGGTACGAGTCCGAGGAGTACGCGCGCCTTCGCCCCTTGCGGCAGCAGATGGCGAGCGGTCACCTCGTTCTGGTCCACGGCGTGGACGTGCCCTCCTAGCACCGCCCGGTCAGTTCAACGCTGGCGCACATAAGGCGGCGCGCAAACGGTGGGGAAACCCCGCCTTCTGTCTTTTCTGTGTAGGGATGTGGCTTCGGTTCAAAATCGGGCTGTTGCTGTTTGTTGTGGTAGCGCTCTTGTGGGATGGAATATCGTTAGCGGGTGGAATCACAGCCTTGCCGTTGTGGTATTTCGGCGCGGCTCCCGCTACGGCGCTCACAACCATCCTGGGGTTTCAATTCGTGAACCGCGCGACTCCTCAACGGCTACGGTGGAGGCGCCGGCTGTTCAGATGGAGCGGGTTTGCCTTGGTGCTCATACTCTTCAGTGCTCCGCACAAAGCCTTACAACTCGATGAATACATAAGTTTCGGGTTTCAATGCGTTTTACCTCCTCCCTATTCACCCCTCTGCCGATCTTGCTCGGCATTGCGGTCCTCATGGACGGTGTAAGAGAATGACCCCTATCCTTGAAATCGCCCTCCTTACCATCCGCCCCGGTCAGACCGGGGAGTTCGAGGCCGCCTTCCGCCAAGCTCAGCCCCTCATCTCGGGCATGAAGGGTTACGTCCGCCACGAGCTGCGGCGGTGCCTCGAAGACGACCATAAATACGCCCTGCTCGTGTGGTGGGAGACGCTGGAGGACCACACGGTCGGCTTTCGCGGGAGTGCAGAATATCAAGAATGGCGCTCGCTGCTGCACCACTTCTACGACCCCTTCCCGACGGTGGAGCATTTCGTGGAGGTGCTGGCTTAAAAACTGTCGGAGGCTCGCCCTTGGACAGCCCCCAGCGGCGCCATTTCTGGAGAAGCACGGCGGGAATGGTCTCGGACAGCCAGACTGAGGCGAGGAGGCCACACCCACCCGGCCAACCTCCGAGGTCCACACCCGCCTCAGCCACGGACGGCTCGATCAGCCGGGACTGGACTTCCTCTTTCCAGAAGACGAAACAGGCATCGGGCGCGACCCACCGCGAAGCGGACCGGCCCCCGCCCGAGCAGAGCCCGGACGGCCTCGGCTCCCACGGGGCCCTCACACGTCTGGCCGACGAGGCCGTTCCCGTCCTACAGCTCCTCCAGTGGACAGCCCACGGGCTGCGGGTTTCGCATGGCTCGTCCGCTCCCGGCCCCTCACTCCCACTCGATGGTGGCGGGCGGCTTGCCGGTGATGTCGTAGACCACGCGGTTGACCTCGTGGACCTGATTGACGATGCGGCTACTCATCGTCGCCAGGAAGTCGTAGGGCAGCCGCGCCCACTCGGCGGTCATGAAGTCGTCGGTGGTCACGGCGCGCAGAGCGGCGGTGTAGGAGTAGGTGCGGCCGTCGCCCATCACCCCGACCGACTGGATCGGCGTCAGGATGGCGAGGGCCTGCGAGCAGCCGTCGTAGAGGCCGAACTCGCGCAGCCCCGAGATGAAGATATCGTCCACCCGCCCCAGGATGTCGAGCTTCTCCTCGGTGATGGCCCCCAGGCAGCGGATGGCGAGGCCGGGGCCGGGGAAGGGGTGACGCATCCGGATCGCGTCGGGGAGGCCCAGCAGCCGCGCGATCTCCCGCACCTCGTCCTTGAACAGCGTCCGGAAGGGCTCGACCAGCTTGAACTGGAGGTCTTCGGGCAGGCCGCCGACGTTGTGGTGGCTCTTGATGTTGGCGGCGCCGTGCTTGTCGGCCGCCAGGCCGCCCGCCGACTCGATCACGTCCGGGTAGAGGGTGCCCTGGGCGAGGAAGTCGAAGGGGCCGTGCTCCCGCGCCTCGCGCTCGAAGGCCCGGATGAACTCGCGCCCGATGATCTTGCGCTTCTCCTCGGGGTCGGCGACGCCCTCCAGGTGGCCCAGGAACTCGGCGCGGGCATCCACCGTGATGAGGTTGACGCCGAGGGGTTTCAGGGCCGCCTCCACCTGCTCGCGCTCGCCCAGCCGCAGCAGGCCGTGGTCGATGAAGACGGCGGTGAGGCGCTCGCCGACGGCCCGCGCCAGGAGCAGCCCCAGCGTGCTCGAATCCACGCCGCCGCTGATGGCGAGGAGGACCCGCCCGTCCCCGACCTGCGCCCGCACCCCCTCCACGAGATCGTCGACGATGTGCTCGGCGGTCCAGTCGCGGGCCACCCCGCAAATCTCCAGAAAGTTCGCCAGCAGTTGCCCGCCCTTGGGCGTGTGGACGACCTCCGGGTGGAACTGCACCCCGTAGCGCCGGGCGACGGGGTTTTCGATGGCGGCGACGGGGGTGTCCTCCGTCTCGGCGACGACCTCGTAGCCCCCCGGCAGCCGCGTCACCGAGTCGCTGTGGCTCATCCAGGCGACGAACTCGCCCTGGATACCCCGGAAGAGCCCCCCGCCGTACCGGGTCAGGTCGGCCTTGCCGTACTCGCGCTTGCCCACCCGCTGCACCTCGCCGCCCGCCTCGTGGGCGAGGAACTGCATCCCGTAGCACACGCCGAGGATGGGCACGGGGAGGTCGAGGACGCCGGGGGCGGGGTGAGGCGCCCCGGGGTCGTACACGCTGCTCGGGCCCCCCGACAAGACGATCCCCTGGGGGTTTTCCTGCCGGATGCGCTCAAGAGTGGCCGTGCCGGGGAGGATCACGCTGTATGCGCCGAGTTCACGAAAACGCCGCGTGATCAGGCGCGTGAACTGGCTGCCGAAGTCGAGGATGACGACGCTCACGCCCGCGATTCTCTCACGGGGGCCCGGGGAGCGCGGCCCGGGCCAGCAGGACCCACCCTCAGAACCCGAGGTCGATGGCGATGGGCTGCGAGGTCGGGGCGGTGACCGTGACCGTGCTGGGCGCGTAGCCCTCCGCGGCGACGCGCAGGGTGTAGGTGCCGGGGCCGGGCAGCCGCACCGGGCCGGGAACGGTGCCGACGTGAGCCCCGGACGGCACGCCCGAGCCCCCGGGGGCCGCCACGACGCTCAGGCGCACGGGCACGCCCGCCCCGCCGCGCACGGTGAAGCGCACGTCGCAGCAGGCCTGCGCCAATTGCGCCTGGGGAGCAGCGACCTCAGCGCGGGAGGCCCGGGCGGCGAGCAGCGCCCACACCAGCACCACGAGCAGCAGCAGGGCCGCCAGCGCCAGGGCGGGGCCCAGCCAGCGCGGCGCGCCCCGGGCCCGGGAGGACGGGTTCTGCCCGGCCCGGACCACCCGCCACGAGTGGTCGTCCTCCCAGCCGATGCGGATGGGCTTGTCCACCACGCGCCGGGGCGTGGCGCCCCCGCTCGCGGCCGGGCGGGTATGCCCCTCCGCCTGGTGGCGGATCGCGGCGGCGATGAGCGAGTCGGGCTCGGGGGGCAGCCCCGCCGTCTCGCGCAGGCTCTCGCGCACGGACGCCAGGTCCTGCTGATCGGCGGCCAGCGCCTCCAGGTCGGCCTCCCCGAGCTGAATGTCCACCAGGGGCGGCGCCGTGACGACCTCGCGGGCCGCTTCCTCACCCCGGGCAGCCACCCGGACCACCCTGGGGACCTCGGGCGCCACGGGCTCGACCACCGGCACCCGAACGGCGGCGGGGCCGTCCGCCGGACCGGACTCCCGTGGGGCGACCTCCGCCCCGGACGACCGATGAAGATTCGGCAGCCGCCACGCGCTCTGGCCCCCCTTGCGGCCGGACGGTCCCGGCTCCTCCGGCGTCGCCTCACCCGGGTCCACCTGACCCAGCACGATGGGCGTGCCGTCGTGGACGTGGGCGGGAGAGGACGCGGCGGGTCGCTCCAGCCGGGCCAGGAGGTCGCGGGCGGAGGAGGTCCCGGAGGAGGTCCCGGAGGCGTCTCGCAGCGGCGCGGGGACGCCGCCGAGGGCCTCCAGGGTCGCGGCGAGGTCGCGCAGGTCGTCCTCCGGGGTCTGGCCCCGGCCCCAGGGCAGCCCGGCCCCGGCGAGGGCCACCCGGCCGTCCACGCTCCACAACTGGGCGGGCCCCACCCCGCCGTGGATGAGGCCCGCCTCGTGCAGGGCGGCCAGCCCGGCGAGCGCCCCGCGGGCGGCGAGAAGGGGGTCGGAGGCGGGGACGGCGTGGGGGGGCAGTTCGGTGACGAGGTAGACCGCCACACCGTCCACCCCGGAGTCGGTGAAGGGGAGCAGCGCCGGGGCGTGGGGCAGCTCGGGCAGGATCACCACCCGGTCAAGCACATGCAGCAGCACCGGCATCCCGGTGAGGCGGTCGGTCGCGCGCAAGGTCCGCACCCCACCCCCGGGCAGGTCGCCCGTCAGGTCACGTGCGGCGACGTAGGGGCCGATGGGCTTCACGCGGTCAAGTATACGGGCCGGGCCCCGGCCGCGAGGCCGCACGGTGGCGTGGCACGGTGAAGTGGTCCACCCCGCCCCCACCCCTCCCCGGCGTATCGTGCCGGGCATGACGGACGCCCCCGCCCCCCACCCGCCGCCCACCGAGCACCACGCGGCCGCGCCGAGAGCCGTGCGGGCCGCCGTGCTCACCGTGAGCGACACGCGCACCCCCGAGACCGACACGAGCGGCGCGTACCTGCTCTCCGAACTGCGCGGGGCCGGGCACGAGGTCACCGGCTACCGCATCGTGCGTGACGAGGCCGAGGGCATCCGCCTCGCTCTGGGCGAGCTGATGCGGGGCGCCGTGGTCGTGATCTCCAGCGGCGGCACGGGCATCACCGGGCGGGACGTGACGATCCCGGTCGTGGAGTCGCTGCTCACCAAGCCGATGCCGGGCTTCGGGGAACTGTTCCGGATGCTCTCCTACCGCGAGGTCGGCGGCGCGGCGATGCTGTCGCGGGCGGTCGGGGGCCTGGCGGGGGGCACCCTCCTCTTCGCCCTGCCGGGCAGCCTCAACGCCGTGCAGACGGCCTGGACGGGCCTGCTGCAGGGCGAACTCGGCCACCTCGCCTTCGAGGTCGCGCGGCACGGCCAGCCGGGAGGGGGGAGCTGAGGCCGTGGACGGGTGGCTGACCCTGGCGCCCATCTCGCGCCTGACCCTGCCCTACGCCCTGGCGCTGGGCCTCATCGCGGCGTACTGGCTGTGGCGGGTGGCGGGCGAGGCGCGGCGACGGTGGGTGCCGCGCGCGGCGTGGTGGGCGGTGCCCGGCCTGGCGCTGCTGTGGCTGACCCCGCTCACCGACGTGCCCGCCCTCTTCGGGGTGGGGGCGGCCCTGCTGCTGCTGGCGGAGTTCTGGCCGGGGGCCTTTCGTCCCACCCGCGAGCGGCCCGGCTGGGCTTGGCCGCTGACCTTCCTGCTGAGCGGCCTGACCCTGCTCGGCCTGGTCGCCGCGCAGGGGGGCACCGGGGTCTCCGTCACCGCCGCGCTCGCCGCCCTGCTGGCGGGGCTGGGCGGGCTGCTCACGGCGGGGCTGTTCCCGGCCAGGCGCCCCGCCTCCCGGCTGCCGGGGCTGGAGGTCCGCTTCGGGCGGGTGCGGCGGCCCGAGTGGCCCGACCTCAGCGTCACCCTGACCGAGCGGGGCGCGCGGCTGGTGAACGTGTCGAGCGGGCCGGTGCGGGTGGCGGGCTGGTCTCCCTCCGGCGTCAACGCCTGGCTGCGGGTGCGTGACGAGGCCGGCTCACCCCTGAACCGCCTCGCCGCCGGGCAGAGCGCCTTCCTGCCGCTGGGCGCGCGCGCGGGCGGCGTGCGCGTCTGGTACGTCCCCGAGGGGCGGGGCGCAAAGGCCGAGCCCCGGCTCTTCAGCGCGGACTGGACCCCGCCCGCCTACGCGGACTCGCGGGTGCTGAACTAAGGGGGCGGAGGCCGGTACCCTTCAAGCCCTCCCCCTCGACTCGCAGAGCTGCTTGCAGAGGGGGGAGGTTAGGAGGGGGTGAGCGGGCACGGCGTCCCAGGGCCAGCGGGAAGATCGAGGCAGCCGTATTCCCGCCGCGCTGGTATGGCGCTTGCGTTTCCCCCCTCCCAGCCTCCCCCACAAGGGGGGAGGAGCAGAAGAGCGGCCCTCTCCCCAACTGACTCCCCCACACTGGACCCCCCTCCCCGCCCCGGCGTATGGTGGGCGCCATCGTGAGTCTCGCTTTCGACTGGTCGGCCCTCGCCGCGCTGACGGACACACCCGGCACGGGGGGACGGCTGCGGGCCACGCCGGAGGACTTCCGCGTCGAGGAGGTGCCCGCCTATCCCCTGTCCGGCGAGGGCGAGCACCTCTACCTCCACCTGGAAAAGACCGGGCACACGACCGCCCACGTGGTGCGCGAACTCTGCGCGCAGCTCGGCGTGCGCGACCGCGACGTGGGGGTGGCGGGGCTCAAGGACCGGCACGCCGTCACGACCCAGTGGGTCAGCGTGCCCGCAAGATACGGGGAGCGGCTGCCCGCCTTCAGGATGGACGGGGTACGGGTGTTGGAAACGACGCGGCACACCAACAAGCTCGGGCTGGGCCACCTGCGCGGCAACCGCTTCGTGGTGCGGGTGCGGGAGGCGCCGGGCACGGCGGACACGGCGGCGGCGACCCTCGCCCTCCTCGTGGCGCGGGGGGTGCCGAACTACTTCGGGCCGCAACGCTTCGGGCTCCGGGGCCTGAACGCGGAGGAGGGATTGCGGGTGCTGCGCGGCGAGTCGAGGCTGCGCGACCCCCGCGTCCGGCGCTTCCTCACGACGAGCGTGCAGAGCCTGGTGTTCAATCGTTTCCTGAGCCTGCGGCTCGCGCGCGGCCTCTTCGACCGCCTCCTCGCTGGCGACATGGCGAAGAAGCACGATACGGGCGGCGTCTTCCTCGTCGAGGACCCTGCCGCCGAGTCCCCCCGCGCCGAGCGGGGCGAGGTGAGCGCCACGGGCACCCTCTTCGGGAAGAAGGCGAGGCCCCTGACCCTGGACGCGGGCGAGCTGGAACGCGAGGCGCTCGCTGAATTCGGCCTGACCCCCGAG
Organism: Deinococcus aestuarii; assembly: GCF_018863415.1. NCBI lineage: Bacteria > Thermotogati > Deinococcota > Deinococci > Deinococcales > Deinococcaceae > Deinococcus > Deinococcus aestuarii. Next base: position 389,052 of record NZ_JAHKSN010000002.1, read on the forward strand.
GTCTTCGCCTCCCGCCGGGGGGACCGCCGCCTGACGCGCGTGTTTCTGGAGGGCGCCGAGGTCCGGCCCGGGGAGGACGGCTACGCGGTGGCCTTCACCCTGCCCCGGGGCAGCTTCGCCACCAGTGTCCTGCGCGAGCTGATGAAAACGGACGTGGACGCGGCGGCGGGCGAGCCGGAGGACGGGGAGGAGGGGGAGTGAGGCGTGCCCTTCCCCTCGCCCTGCTCGCCGCCCTGGGCGCGGGGCTGGCGGCGCGGTCACCCACGGCGGAGGTGACCTTGCGCCCGGCCTTCGCGGGGGCGGTGCTGGAGGGGCGGGTCACGGCGGCGGGGGCGGACGAGCTGACCGGCGTGTGGAGCCCTCAGGGCCGCGCCCGGCTCCTGAGATGCACGCCGCTGTGCGTGGCCGTTCCCGCCATTCCCCTTCCGGGCACGCTGCTCGTCAACGGGGACACGCCGTACCGGGTGGCCCTGGGGGGCAGCTTCCAGCCGGGGCAGCGCGTGAGGCTCACCCTGCAATTCCGGGGCGCGGGCCTGCTGAACGTAGACGCCCCCGTCCGTCGCCCGTGAGCGGGGGGAACCCGGAACAGCGGGCCGCCTTTCTCGCCACGACGTACGGCACCCCGGGCGAGCGCTTCCGGCTGTCGGGGGAACGCGGCCTGAGCCCTCCGTGGGCGCGGGGCCGCTGGGCCGTCGTCACGGCGTGGAATCCGGGTGGGCGGAGGGCGGGGAATGGGGACAACGCGCGGGCCGGGGCCAAGCTGCTGGCCCGGGTCACGGCGGCGGGCCTCTCCCCTCTCCCGGCCGTCAACGGGGAGGGCGAGTGGGAGGAGGCGGCACTCATCGTCCCCGGCGCGACCCTGCGGCAGACTGTCGGGTGGGGCGGCGAGTTCGGGCAGGCGGCGGTGCTGTGGGGGATGGGCGCGCGGGTGGCCCTGGTATGGCTGAGCCCAGGCGTTCAAGTCGAGCGGTTCTGGGCCAGGCTTTTATCTTGACCAGGTTCACCAGATCGAGTCGGCAAAGGAGGGTGGAAATTGCCGCTGGCGGAAGGTTTTTGATCCTCTCCCCTTGCGGGAGAGGGGGCGTGTGACCCACGAAACCGCTCACTCAAAGCCAGGAAACGCCTGGTCCTCCGTCAGGAGAAGAGCCCGGTTCTGGGCGCGGCGCGTGGACGCCTGAGCGGGCACTACGGCGACGGCTGGACCTCCGCTGGCTGGACCTCCGACCGGGACTCGTGGGCCGTCTCGTGCTCCCCGGGGAGGGGAACGGCGCGGGCGTGGAGGTCGAGGGGGGCCCCGGCGGGCAGGGCCGGGTCGTCCACGTGGGGGAGGTGGCGGGTGCTCATCTCCGCGAAGGCGTGGACGAGGGCGCGGTACTGGGCCACGAATTGCAGGTATTCGCCCCGGGCGGCGCTCAGGCGGGCGGTGAGGTCGGCGTGGCGCTCGCTGTAGGCCCGCTCCAGGTAGACCGTGCGCTCGGCGTGCGCCCGGTCGCGCTCCAGGGTGAGGACGTGGTGCTCGCGCTCCAGCTCCGAGCGGCGCCCCCGGAACTCGTCTTCCAGCTCGCTCAGGCGGGCGCGGTGCAGGGCCGTCAGCTCGGCGGCGCGGGCCTCCCCCTCGCGGTCGACGGCCTCGCGGCGGGCCTGGGCCTGCTCGATCAGGGCCTCGCCCTCGCGCTGGGCCGCCTCGCGCAGGTCGCGGCCCATGTGCTCGGCGGCGACCACCGCCCGGCGAATCGCGTCCTCGGCCTCGCGGCGGCTTTCGAGTTCGGCCTCCAGCGCGGCGAGGCGGCCTTGCAGGGCCTGCCGTTCCTTGAGCAGATTTTCGAGCCCGTCCGCCACCCGGCCCAGGAAGGCGCGCACGCTCGCGCGGTCGAGGCCCTGGAGGCGGCTGGGAAACTCCTGGTAGCGGACGTCGCGGGGGCTCAGGCCAGGGTCGGACGCGGGAAGGGGCGAGGATGGGATGGAAACGTTCATGGCGGCTTCATGATGGGCCCGGGCGTCATGAGAAGAGCCGCGTGCCCACCCGCACGAGGGTCGCCCCGGCCCGGACGGCCAGTGGGTAGTCGCCGCTCATCCCCATGCTGAGTTCCCCGAGCCCGAGGTCGTGCGCCCGGCGGGCCGTGTCCTCGAAGACGCGCGAGGTCGCCGCCTCGTCCTCCGTATCAGGCGCCATCACCATCAGGCCGCGCACGGTGAGGCCGGTCGCCCTCACGCCGTCATACACGGCACGCAGGTCCCCCGGGGCAACGCCGTGCTTCTGCGGCTCGCCGTTGTGGAGCTGGAGCAGCACGTCCGGCGCGCGGCCCCACTTCGCGGCGAGGTCGGCGAGGGCCTGGGCCTGCCGCACGTCCTCCAGCGCGTGGACCAGCGTCACCGCCCGCATGTACTTGACCTTGTTGAGTTGCAACGGCCCGATGTAGTGCCACTCGATCTTGGGCCACTCGGTCCCCGTGACCCCCGCCGCCTCGAACTCGGCCACCTTGTCGCGCAGCTCCTGGGCGCGGCCCTCGCCGAGGGGGAAGCCTCCCGGCTGGAGCCCGGCGTGGGCGAGCACGTGGTCCCGGATCGCGGCGAGCGGCTGCCCCTTCGTGACGGCGACGAGGCGCGCGCTGCCGGGCGGGCGGCCCGAGGCGGCCTCGGCCCCTCGCAGTCCGGCCAGGACCTCGGGCAGGCTCATCGGGGGGGACCCGGGGAGAGGTGAGGGGCAGGGCGCACGCCCGACATTGTGGGCCGGGGCGGGGGGGCGCGTCCAGGCGGGCGCCGGAGGTGGAGGGCGCGTCAAGTCTCCTTCACCTTTCTCAGCCCTGGAGCGGGAAAGGTGAGGTTCCGTGTCCATCTGCGGCACCTTGCCGGGGAGAGCGCCGCCGCCCCGTGCCAGACTAGGAGAAGTATGCGACATCCCCACACCCTCGCCCTCACCCTTGTCCTCGCCGCTCCGGTCGCCGTGGCGCAGACCGCCGCCACCGTGCAGGACGTGGTGGTCAACGGCACCAACGACCTGCTCTCGAATTACGTCAAGGCCACCCTCAGCGTCCAGCCGGGCGCCGCGCTCTCCAGCGTCAACCTGCGCCTCGTCGAACAGGACGTGCTCGCCACCGGGTACTTCAAGACCGCCACCGCCGACCTGCGGACCATCGGCGGGCGCGACACGCTGGTGATCACCGTCACGCCCAACGCGACCATCGGGAAGGTGGACGTCTCCGGGCTGACCTTCCTCCCCACCGAGGGCTTCAAGTCGAGCATCGCCGAACTGCTCAACATCGCGCCCGGCGCCACGCTGAACACCGGGCGGCTCGACCAGGCCAAGGAGGCGCTGGCGCAGAACTTCCGCTCGGAGGGCTTCCCCTTCGTGCCCAGCATCAGCGCGCAGACCCAGACGCAGCGCGACGGCACGGTCAACGTCAACTTCGTGGTGGACGAGACGGCCCCCGTGACCCGCGTGGAGGTCGAGGGCGTGACCCTGATCCCCCGCGAGACGGTGACGAACCTCTTCCGCCCGCTCTACGACGCCAAGCGCTTCACCGTGCCCGCCTACTACGCCGCCGTCGAGGGGCTGCAACGGGCCTACAGCACCGCCGGATATCTCCAGAGCGGCGTGAATACGGCGGCGACCACCCTGGAGAACGGGGTGCTGCGCGTGCGGGTGGTCGAGGGCAGGGCGAGCGCCGTGAACCTCGACGCGCTGGGCCTGCCCGCCGGGACGGCCACGCCCGCCCTCCAGACGCGGGCGGGGCAGCCGCTCGTGCTCTCGCGCATCCAGGCGGACGTGCGGGCCTTGTCGAACGCGACGGGCAAGCCGGTGGGCTTCGCGCTGCAACCCGATCCGCAGAACCCCGGGCAGGCCGCCGTGTACTTCGGGGCCGCCGAGGTGGCGACCGGGCCGGTGCGCGCAATCGCCTTCCGGGGCAACACGCGGGTGCCCACCGCCACCCTCGCCGCCGCCGTGAAGACGAAGGTGGGCGACGTGTACTCGCCCCAGCTCGCGCAGGAGGACTTCCTGGCGATCCGTGACGCCTACCGCAAGGCCGGGTACGAGGTCAGCACGCGCGACGCGATCACCTTCGAGAACGGCACCTTGACCTTCAACCTGCGCGAGGTGCGCCTCGCCGGGTACGAGCTCCAGTGGCAGGGCAACCACCGCACCCAGGACCGGGTGGTGCTGCGCGAGCTGCCGAAGCCGGGGGGCCTGTTCAACCTCAACGACCTGCGCGCCGGGCTCGCCAACGTGAGCCGCCTGGGCTACGTGCAGGTCGTGGGTGAGAACGTCCGCAGCGATCCGCAAAACCCCGAGAGCGTGACCTACGTGCTGACCGTGGCGGAGGCCAACCAGGGCATCCCGGTGAGCCTGGCGCTCTCCTACGACAGCCTGACGGGCTTCGGCGGCGAGGCGTCTTACAGCAACCCGAATGTCTTCGGCCTGGGGCACAACGCCAGCGTGACGGCGGGCGCCCAGCAGAACGACGCGGGGCAGAACCTCGTGGGCAACGTCTCGTACACGATTCCGTGGCTGGACCTGAACTTCCTCGATTTCCGCGAAAGGCGCACCAGCCTGACGGCCTCGGTGGGAAGTTCGGTGGCGGGCAACCTGCCGCTGACGCAGGAGAACACGACCACGGGCGCGGACGAGGACACCGGGCGCCAGTACACGGTGCGCACGACCGGCTTCAGCGTGAGCGTGGGGCGCAACCTCACCCGCAACCTGACGGGCTCGGTGGGCGTGGGAACGAGCTACCGCACCTACTTCCTCGAGGGGCTGGAGGGCGACGAGACGAGCGCCACCACCGACGAGCAGGCGCGGGCCCTCCTGACGCCCGCCACACGCACGACCAGCCTGCGCACCGGGCTGAACTACGACACGACCGACAACCCCGAGTTCCCCAGCCGGGGCGTGCGCGCGAACACCGACCTCTCGTACAACTTCGGCGTCTCGGGGGCCACTCCGGTGAGCTGGACCGACATCGAGGGCGGCGTGAGCACCTACTTCGGGCTGGGCCGCACCCTCGACAAGGGCTTCGGCGTGCAGACCCGCCAGCAGGCGGTCGCCGTGCGGGCGAACGCGGGCACGATCAACGGCACCACCCCCAGCGGCACGGGCTACTACGTGGGCGGCGGCAGCACCCCGGTCGCGGCCCGGCAACTGCGCGGGCTGGAGAACAACCAGCTTTTTGGCACGAACTACTTCACCGCCAGCGCCGAATACCGTTACGACTTCAACCTCACGAACTCGTTTACCCAGGGCGTTTACGGCGTCCTCTTCGCCGACGCGGGCGATGCCTGGAACGACGGCGAGGCCTTCAGCCTGAACTACGGCTTCGGCGCGGGCGTGCAGCTCAACCTGGGTTTCGGCGGGGCGCGGCTGCCTTCCCTGCGTTTCGACTACGGCTACAGCCCCCAGAACACCAGCAGCAAGTTCTACTTCCGCATCGGCAACTTCTGGTAAGCGGGCAGGAAGAGGGAGGGGTGGGCCTCACGGGGCCTACCTCTCGTTTTGGCTAGGGGAAGCTCGGTTGGGCAGCGTGGGAACCGCCCGTCCATGCTCCCGGAATGAGGTAGAGTCCCCTTGTCCCTTCACGGGACGGGGTGCATGACAACCGGGTGGGGGGCGCAACACGGGTACAAGCGAAAGCACCCGAGTTGCCGCTCGGGTGCAGAAAGGAGGTGAATCCTTATGGGTAAACAACGTAAGGATACACCGAAACGCCCGCGAAAGCCAACAGCAGGTGAGGTCGCCGTGATCATCGCGGCCCTCGGAACCCTGCTCACCGGCCTCGCGGCGGTCCTCCAAGCCCTGAAGTAAAGCCCTCGCTCCCGGTTGCACCCTTTTCTCCACCTTTCCTGCCGCCCTTGCCGGGGCGGTTTTGTCATGGCCCACCTCCCCGCCCCGAGCCGCTACCATGCCCCGATGAAGCGCGACCCCCGACCGACCGCCGAGGAGCCCCTATGGAAGGGCTGATGCTCGCCCGGGTGCTGCGGGACCTCTCGAAGCACCTGCCCGCCCGGACGCTGGGCTGGGCCTTCCCCGACGAGACGACCGCCGCGCTGCTCCTCGACGGGGTGGGGAACCTCGTGCTCTCGTACCGGCCACCGCAGCCCGTGGTCTTCTTGTCGCGCGAGCGGATGAGGGGTGACCCGCACAACGGGTTCCAGCGGTATCTGGCGAACCGGGTGCGCGGGGACCTCTTGAAAGCCGAGCAGCTCAAGCTCGACCGGGTGTTCGCGCTGCACTTCGCGGGCGAGACGGGCTTCGTGGACCAGCCCCCGGTTCGGATGCTCTTCGAGGTGACGGGCCGCAACGCCAACCTCCTCGTGCTGGAGGCGGGCGAGGGCTTCGAGGGGCGGATCGTCCTCGCCGCCCGCGAGATCACCGGAAGCCGCAACCGCTTCCGCACGGTGCGGACGGGCGGGGTCTACACGCCGCCGCCCCCCTACGAGAAGCTCGACCCGCGCCTGATGACGGGGGAGGACGCCCGCTCTCTCGCCACCCTCCCCGTCGGCAGGTGGCGGGAACGGGTGGATGGGCTGGGCCTCCTGCTCGGCGCCGAACTCGTCCGCCGCACGGGGCTCTCCCCCGACGAGGCGCCGGGCGACCGCTGGCCGGGGGCGCTGGCGGCCCTGCGTTCCCTGGTGGAGGACCCCACCGTCAGCGAGGGGACGATGCGGGAGGGGGCGCGCGAGGCGGCGCGGGCGGAGAAGGCCGCAGGGCTCCGCAAGGCCCTGCGCGAGCCGCTGGAGAAGCGGCTGACCCTGGTGCAGAACCAGCTCGCCGACGTGACGCGGGCGGAGGCGGGGCTGGACAACGCCGCGCAGGACCGCACCGAGGCCGACCTGCTGATGGCGTACGCGCACACGGTGGAGCCCGGCACGGCCTCCGCCCTCCTGCCCGCCTTCGACGGCAGCGGCGAGGTGCCCGTGGCGCTCGACCCGCAGCTTTCCGCCGTGCAGAACGCGGAAAAACGCTACGCCCGTGCCCGCCGCCGCGAGGACGTGTACGAGCGGCTGGCGGAGCGCGAGCCCACCCTGCGCGCCGAGCTGGAAGAAGCCCGCGAACGCCTTGCGCAACTCGACGCGGCGGGCCTGGAGGAGCTGGAGGCGCTGTCGCAGACCCTCCAGGCCGAGCGGCCCGAGAAGAGTCCGTACGGCATCCGCTTCACCACGCCGGGGGGCTTCGAGGCGCTGGTCGGTCGCAACAACAAGGAGAACGCGACCCTGACGCACCGCATCGGGCGCAGCCTCGACTACTGGTTCCACGCTCAGGGCTACCCCGGCAGCCACGTCCTCGTGCGGGCGGGGGGCAGGGACCTCGCGCTGCCCGACATCCTGTACGCGGCCCGGCTCGCCGCCGCGCATTCCAAGGCGCGCGGGAGCAGCAACGTCCCGGTGGATTACACCCGGGTCAAGTTCGTGTGGCGGCCCAGGGGGTCTCCCGCCGGACAGGTCCACTACACCGACCAGAAAACGGTCTTCGTGGACGGCACACTGCCGGAGGAGAACGCGGCGGCGGGGTGAGCCTTGCCACCCTGTCAGATCAAGGATCAGGTCACGACGGGGGCGAGGCGGGGGCCGTACAATTCCCGGTTGTGGAACGCATCATGTTCAGGGCCAAGATCCACCGCGCGACCGTCACCCAGGCGGACCTCGACTACGTGGGCAGTGTCACCATCGACCAGGACCTGCTGGACGCGGCGGACATCCTGGTCCACGAGCGCGTGGACATCTACAACATCACCAACGGCAACCGCCTGAGCACCTACGCCCTGAGCGGCCCGCGCGGCAGCGGCGTCATCGGCATCAACGGGGCCGCCGCCCACCTGGTCCAGCCCGGCGACATGGTGATCATCGCCGCCTACGGCAACTACAGCGAAGAAGAGGCCCGCCTTCTCGAACCCCGCGTCGTCCTTGTGGACGCGAGGAACCGGATGCTGGACCTCCAGCCCGCCTGAGCCCGAACCGAGTACGTCACCGGGGAGCCTGCCGAGCGCGGGCTCCTCGCCTTTTGTAGGCAAGTTCGTCAGGAAGCGCCGTCCCTACGCTCTACCGTGTGCGGCGTGCTACTGGACCTGACGCGGCGCGGCGGCCACACGGCCTTTCGAAACGGCCTGCACGGCGACGGCTGGCTGGAAAAGGGGGAGGTCACGCGCGACCCGGCGCGGTTGGACTCGCTGGCGGCGGTGCAGGCGGGGCAGATCGCCGTGGCCTTTCCGGGAGCGACCCTCATCGTCGGGGCCAGCCAGTGCGACGCGGTGCTCGCGGCCTTCGTGGCCCGGCACCTGGGACTTCCCGTCGCCTTCTTGAACGTGGAGGGGGAGCGGGCCGTCTTCCACCGGATGCACGTGCCGGAGCCGGGCGAGCGGGTGGTTCTCGTGGACGACCTGATCTGCACCGGGCAGGGCGCCCGCGTCCTCGTCCGCTCGCTGCGGGAGGGGGGGCACGAGGTGCTGGGGCTGAGTGCCTGGGCGGTGCGGGATGGGGCCCGTTTGCCGGACGTGCCCGCCGTGCCGCTCGCGCCTCACCCTTACCGGACCTTCGCGGAGGAGAGCTGCCCGCTGTGTGCCGATGAAACGCCGTTGATCTGGACGGGCGTCCGGGAGTAGTGCTGCCCTCCCCAAACGCGGCAGACTGGCCCCCATGCCCGCCGCCGACCCGCCACATCCCCTCGCCGCCTCCCTCCTCGCCGGAGAACGCCGCGCCCTCGCCAAGGCGATCACCCTCGCCGAGTCCACCCGGCCCGACCACGAGCGGGAGGCGCAGACACTCCTGAGCCAGGTCCTGCCCCACGCCGGGCGGGGCGTGCGTGTCGGGCTGACGGGGGTGCCGGGGGTGGGCAAGTCCACCTTCATCGAGGCGCTGGGGGTGCGGCTGGCGGACGCGGGGCACCGGGTGGCCGTGCTGGCGGTCGATCCGAGCAGCGTGCGAACGGGCGGAAGCATCATGGGGGACAAGACGCGGATGCCCGCCCTGACGGTGCACGAGGGCGCCTACATCCGCCCGAGCCCCAGCGGCGGGACCCTCGGCGGGGTGGCGCGGCGCACCCGCGAGGCGATCACCCTCTGCGAGGCGGCGGGCTTCGACGTGATCCTCGTCGAAACCGTGGGCGTCGGCCAGAGCGAGACGCAGGTGGCGGCGATGACGGACCTCTTCGTGCTGCTGACCCTGCCGAACGCGGGCGACGAACTTCAGGGCATCAAGCGCGGAATCATGGAACTCGCCGACCTGTGCGTGGTGAACAAGGCGGACGCGGACCCGGCGGCGGCGAGGGTCGCCCAGCGGGAACTCTCGGCGGCGCTGCGGCTGCTGACCCCCCACGACGCGCCGTGGCGACCCCGCGCCCTGCAAGCCTCCGCACTGACGGGGGCCGGGCTGGACGAGGTGTGGGCGGCGGTGGAGGAGTACCGCTCAGAGCCGGAGCGGGTGGAGCGCCGCCGCCGCGCGCAGACCGGGGCGTGGTTCGGGGAGTTGCTGCGGGAGGCGGCGTGGCGCGCGTTTCAGGCGGGGATCGACGCCGAGCGGCTGCGGTCGCTGCGGGCGGAGGTGCTGGCGGGGACGCTGACGCCGGTGCAGGGGGTGCGGCAATTGCTGGGGGAGTGACTACCCTTCGCCCCGCAACTCCCCCGCCAGCCAGCGCGTCAGCAAGACGTGGTGATCCTCGTGGAAGCGGCGCGGCTGGACGAGGGCGCGGGCGAGGGTCACGGGGCGGGACGGGAGGAAGTCGGGCACGGGCCGCAGGGAGAGGTGCGCCGTCGTGGGGGCGACGAGGGCGCGGGCGGGGTGGTCGATCACGACGTCGGCGGGGAGAGCGGGCTCCTCGCCGGGCGGGAGGACTCGGCCCGGCAACTCCCACAGGCCGCGCCCGATGGGCCCAGTCCGGGTGTGCAGCCAGACTTGCCCGGCCTGCACGTGCAGCCAGCGTTCCTCGTGCAACTGGGCGCCGGGCGGAAGGGACGCGCGGGCCGCCTCCACCGCCGCCCACTCGGCCTGTAACCGCCTGAAGGCGGGGGTGAGGGCGAGGCGGGCGAGGAAGGCGCGCACTGCCTTCGGCACTCCCTCCGGCAGCGGTCGCCCGGTCAGGAACGCCGCGCGCTGGTCGGTCGCGTTCAGGCCGGGGACGGACGGGGTGAGAAGGCGGTCCCAGCCGGGGAACCAGCGCAGGTAGCTCGTGCTCGCGTCCTTCTCGAAGCCGACGAGGGCGGGGGTAAGGTCACCCAGCACCTCGCGCGCCGCCGCCCGCACGTCCGCCGCCCAGGCGTCCGCGTCGAAGCGGTCGGCGAGGGGGCGGAAGAGGACGCCGCCCCGTTCGACTCCCGCTTCTCCGAGCGCCGCGCGGAACATGCCCGCCCGTTCCCCCGCCGTGAAGGGGTTGCGGACCGAGCGGGCGAGGTTCGCGCTGCCCAGCAGGACGAGCACGCGCGGGAAGGCCTCCAGGGCGTCCAACACCGTCCCCAGGTGCGCCCGGTGCGGCGGCTGGAAACGGCCCACGTAGACCGCCGACCGGGCACGGTCCCCCCCGCTCATCCCGCGTGGGCGCGCAGCGAGTCGGCCACCCGGTCGCGCAGGGCGGCCACATCCCCGCCGAGGCTCACCCGGTAGACATGGGGATTGAGCGGGCGGAGGGTCCCGGCGGGGAGGCGGCCCAGTTCCTCACGCGCCCGCGCCTGCACCTGAGGCAACGTCTCCGGTGACCCGGTGCGCCGCCCGCCCTCCATCACGACCTCGCGGGCGCCTTGCCACGTCAGGCCGCCTTGCAGCCGGGTGGAGCGAAGGGGATTGGTGGGGTCGCTGACCCGCTCGCCCGCGTGGGGCTCGTCCCCCAGCGTGAGCACGTCGAGGGCGTATTGGCCGTCCTCATCGACCGCGCGCCAGACCCGTTTCGACCCCGGCAGGCTGGATTTGGCGGGCTCGCCCGTGAGCTTCATCTTGGGCACGCCGTTCAACGCCGCGAGCTTGTACACGCCGCCGAGCGCCCCTCCGCCCTCCCCGCCTGCCGTGACGAGCCCGGTCCCCACCCCGTACACGTCCACCCGCCCGCCCTCGGCGATGATGGAGGCGATGACCGACTCGGAGAGGTCGTTGCTCGCCACGATCCGCACGTCCGGGAAATCCGCCGCGTCGAGCGCCGAGCGGATGTGCCGCGACAGGTACGCGAGATCGCCGCTGTCGAGCCGGACGCCCTTGAGTTCATGGCCGGAGGCGCGCAGTTCACGGGCGACGGTCAGGGCATTGGGCAACCCGCTGCGCAGGGTGTCCACCGTGTCGAGGAGCAGGGTGGTCGCGTCCGGGTACAGCTTCGCGTAGGCGCGAAAGGCCGCCAGCTCGTCCGGGAAGCTCTCCACCCAGGCGTGGGCGTGGGTGCCGCTGACGGGGATGCCGTACCTCCGCCCCGCCTCCACGTTGCTCGTGCCGATGGCGCCTCCCACGAAGGCGGCTCGGGCCGCGCTCAGGGCCCCGTCCGGTCCCTGCGCGCGGCGGGCGCCGAACTCGACGACCTGCCCCCCGTGCGGGCTCGCCCCGGCGGCGAGGACGCAGCGGGCCGCCTTCGTCGCCACGAGGGTCTGGAAGTTGAGGGTGTTGAGCAGCGCCGTCTCGACCAGTTGCGCCTCCCACAGCGGCGCGGTGACGGTGAGCAGCGGCTCGTGCGGGAAGACGACCCGGCCCTCGCGGAAGGCGGTCACCCGGCCCGTGAAGCGCCAGTCATGCAACGCCTCCAGAAAGCCGGGCGTGAAGAGCCCCAACGACGCCAGGTAGGCGAGGTCGTCCCCCGAAAATCGCAGCCCCTCCAGCAGATCCAGGGCGGGCTCCAGTCCGGCCCAGACGGCAAATCCGCCTTGGAAGGGCAGCTTGCGGAAATACAGGTCGAACACCGCCTCCTGCGCGTGCAGGCCGTGGGCGAAATATCCCTGCATCATCGTGAGCTGGTAGAGGTCGGTGAAGAGGGGCGAGGCGGTCATCCCACCACCTCCGGCAGCCGCTGGCCGCGCGTCTCGACCCCGATGGCCCACCCGCACACGGCGGCGACGGCGAAGCACACGGCGAAGAGGGTCAACGCGACCGCGAGCTGCCCGGTGAGGAGCAGCGCCCCCACGCTGGGCGACAGGACGCTGGCGAGGCGGGCCATGCCGCTCACGAAGCCCATGCCGGTCGTCCTCAGCGGCGTGGGGAACAGTTCGGGCGTGTAGGCGTACAGCGCCCCCCACGCCCCCAGCAGCGCGAAGGACAGCCCGGCGGAGGTCAGCAGCACTCCGTTCGCCGTGTCCGCCAGCAGAAAGAGATACGCGCCCAGCGCACTCGCGGCGAGGTAGCCGACCAACGTCGCCCGCCGCCCGACCTTCTCCACGAGGTAGGCGGCGAGCACGTACCCCGGCACCTGCGCGAGGGCGAGGAGGAGGCTGGTGCGGTAAACGGCCCCCAGGTCGAGCCCCTGCGCCCGCAGGTAGGAGGGCAGCCACGAGAAGATGCCGTAATACCCCAGGCTCAGCCCGAACCAGATCAGCGCGAGCAGGACGGTGCGGCGGCTCAGCGTTCCCCGGAAGAGCGCGGCGGGCGTCACGCGAGGAGCAGGAGGAGGCACGGCGAGGGGCGCGTCGGGGAGGGTGGTCCGGTTCACCCGCGCCACCCGCTCCAGCGCCGCCCTCGCCGTTCCCTGTTGCCCCCGCGCGAGCAGCGACCGGGGCGAGTCGGGGATGCCCAGCCGCGCGACCAGCCCCACCACCCCCGGCAACGCCGCGAGGGCGAGGAGCCAGCGCCAGGCCACCTCCGGCTCGAAGGCGGTGCTCAGGCCCCACGCGAGCGCGGCGACCCCAATCGTCCCCAACGCCCAGAAGCTCTCCAGGTACACCAGGAAGCGGCCCCGCCACGCGGTCGGCACGAATTCGGCCATCATCGCGTAGTCCACCGGGAGCGTCCCGCCGATGGCGAAGCCCGTCAGGAAGCGGGCGACGACGAGCCACGCCACCCCCGGCGCGAAGGCCCCGAGCAGGCCGAAGACCACGCCGAGCGTCACGGTCGTCAGGAAGACGGTGCGGCGCCCGATGCGGTCGGCGAGCCAGCCCCAGAAGAGGGCACCCACCAGCATCCCCGCGAAGGTGGCCGTCAGGAGAAGGGTCGCGGGGGCCGAGCCGCGCTCCAGCCCGAACGCGGCGCTGATGCCGGGGAGGGCGAAACCCATCAGCAGGACCTCCATCGCGTCCGCCGCCCAGGTCAGGCCGCAGATGGCGAGCAGGCGCCACTGGAAGGGGCCCAGCCCCAGCCGGTCGATGGCGTCGTCCACGGGCAGGGCGGCGGGCAGGGGGAGGGTCTGGGTCATCGCCGAGAAGTCTAATACGGGGCCTCGGCGCCTCCGGGGGCGGGTGGATGAACAACGGCTCTTCGCGCCTGACCGGGGAACACCCTCCGGAGGTGGGGGCTGTCATGTTTCGCCCGGTGAGGGACTCGGCTTTCTGTCACACTCCGGGCACGCGGCGCTTTTTCCCTCTCCGGCGCGCGCCCTGGAGGCGAACCATGTATTCACCCCTGCCCCTCGCGTCCCCGTTCCTTCGGCCCGGTCTTCCCGGCGCGGGGCAACCATGACGACCCTCGCCCTGCTCGGCGGCACGGGCCGCACGGGACGGCTCCTGATCGACCAGGCCCTCGTGCAGGGCCACCGTCTGCGGGTGCTCGCGCGCACGCCGGAGAAGGTGCACCGCAAGGAGGACGACCTCCTGACCGTCGTTCCCGGCGACGCCCGCGACCGCGGGGCCGTCGCCCGGCTCGTGGGGGGGGCGGACGCGGTGCTCAGCGCCCTCGGGCCGGTGCGGGGCGGCCCACCCGACGTGATGACCCTGGCGGCGCGGCACCTGGTCGAGGTGCTCCCCGAGCAGGGAATCAGGCGCCTGATCACGCTGACGGGGGCGGGAGTCCCCTTCGCCGGGGACCAGCCCAAGGCGGTCGATCACGTGTTCCGCACCGCGCTGCGCCTGCTCCAGCCCGACGTGCTGCGGGATTCCGTGGCGCACGCCACCCTGATCCGCGAGAGTGGCCTCGACTGGACGGTCGTGCGGGTGCCGCGCCTCACCGACGGGCCCGAGGGGCCGCTGCGGGTCGGGCTGGTCGGGCAGATCGGCACGCAGATCACCCGCGCGAGCGTGTCGCGCTTCATGCTCGATCAGGTGGCGGGGCGCGAGTACGTGCGGCAGGCCCCCGCCATCAGCAACTGAGGTGCGGGCCGCCCGACTTCACACCTTCGGTCCACCCGAGGTGTTGAACATAGAGGAGGTGCCCTGGCCCTTCCCCCAGCGGGACGAGGTGCTGATCCGGGTGCGCGCGTCGAGCGTGAACGGCACCGACCTGCGGCTGCGCCGGGGCGGGCTGGGCCTCATCGGCAGGCTGCAACTGCCGCTCACGCCGGGTTTCGACGTGGCGGGCGAGGTCGCCGCGTGCGGTCCGGCGGTCACCGCCTTCCGTCCGGGCGAGCGGGTGTACGCCGTCGTCGGGCACGGGGGCGGGGGTGCGGCGGAGTACGTGACGATCCGGCAGTCGCGGGTGGCCGCCGCCCCGCAGGGCGTGCCGCTCGCGCAGGCGGCGGCGGTGCCCCTCGCCGGGCTCACCGCGTTGCAAGCGCTCCGGGGGCTGGGAAGGCTGCGCCCCGGCGAACGGGTCCTCGTGTACGGGGCGGCGGGCGGCATCGGCGCCTTCGCGGTGCTCCTCGCGCGGCTCTTCGGCGCCCACGTGACGGGGGTGGCCCGCGCCTCCAAACTCGATTTCGTGCGGGAACTCGGCGCCCACGAGGTCCTCGCCACCGGGGAGGCCGACCTCGGCGGGCGGGGCGGGCGGTGGGACCTGATTCTCGACACGCCCCCCGCCCTGTCCTTCGCGCGGGTGGAGGGGGCCCTCACGCCGGGGGGGAGGGTGATCAGCACCAAGCCCTTTCCCAGTTCCCCCGCCGAGGTGCGCGCCTCCCTGCACCGCCCCCAGCCCCGTTTCGCCTCGGTGCGGACGGCGGAGCGCGGGCTCGACCTCGGCCTGCTGACCCGATTGATCGACGCCGGCGAGCTGCGGGTGCCCCTCGACCGCACCTTCGCGCTGGAGGAGATCACCGCCGCCCACGCCTACGCGGAAGGGCCCGAGGTGCGCGGCAAGGTCGTCGTGACGGTCGATGAAAGCCCGCCGGAAACCCGGTAGCTTACACTCCGCCCATGCCTGCCGACCCTGCCCTCCGCGCCCACATCCTCCGCGAGCTGCACGTCCGGCCCGACATCGACCCCGCCGCCGAGGTCGAGCGCCGGGTGGCCTTCCTGGTGAATTACCTGGGGCAGACCCCGGCGCGCGGCTTCGTGCTGGGGATCAGCGGCGGCCAGGACAGCACCCTCGCCGGGCGGCTGTGCCAGCTCGCCGCCGAGCGGGTGCGCGAGGGAGGCGGGGAGTGCACTTTCGTCGCCATGCGGCTGCCGTACGGAACGCAGGCGGACGAGGCCGACGCCCAGACCGCCCTGGGCTTCATCCGCCCGGACCGGAGCCTCACCGTGAACATCAAGGCGGCGGCGGACGCGAGCGCGGGGGCGGCCCACGACGCGCTGGGCACGCCGCTGCGCGACTTCGTGCGGGGGAACATCAAGGCGCGCGAGCGGATGATCGCCCAGTACGCGGTCGCCGGGCAGGAAAACCTCCTCGTCGTGGGCACCGACCACGCCGCCGAGGCGGTGACGGGCTTTTTCACCAAGTACGGCGACGGCGGGGTGGACCTCACGCCACTGACCGGCCTGACGAAACGGCAGGGCGCTCGGCTCCTGGGGCACCTCGGCGCCCCGGAGAGCACCTGGCGCAAGGTGCCCACCGCCGACCTGGAGGACGACCGCCCCGGCCTCCCCGACGAGGTGGCCCTGGGCCTGACCTACCGCCAGATCGACGACTACCTGGAGGGCCACGAGGTGCCGGGCGAGGTGGCCGAGCGGCTGGAACGGCTCTTTCTGGCGACCCGGCACAAGCGGGCGGTGCCGGTGACGCCGTTCGGCGAGGAGCCGGGGAAGCTGGGGTGAGCGGTCAGCTTTCAGCGACGACAGGAAGCGTTCGCCGCTGCACGGGCGAACGCTTTTTCTGTCGTCGATTGTTGTTGACGGCTGAGCGCTGACCTCGGCTCAGGACGGCTCCTCGCCCCCTGGGGAGACGCTGCCCCCCTCGTTGAACTCGGCCTCCGACGCGCGCTTGATGGGGTTTTTCCGGGTCAGGGCCGTCTCGGCACTCGCGCCCGGCACCGCGCGGTCCCCGGTGGAGGGGCCGGGCAGGAAGCGGTTTCCCAGCGCCAGGAGGTCGGCGGTGAGTTGCGGGGCGAGGGCCTGGGCGTAGCGCATCAACAGGGCGGGGCCGCCGATCATGGCCTCGGCGTCGCCGCGCACGAGGGCGTCCACCATCCGGCGGGCGGCGACGGTCGTGTCGAGGGACAACAGGGGCAGGTTATCCAAGGTGGCGAAGAGGGTGTATTCCTTCGTGACCTGTCCCTTCACGAGGGCGTGGCGCGGGCTGCCGGTCTGCATCAGCCAGGGGCAGGCGGTGGTCACCCCCACCCCCTCGCGGGCGAGTTCGGCGCGCAGGGCCTGCCCGAGCCCGGTGACGGCGAACTTGCTGAAGGAGTACGGGGCGAGGTGGGGCACGGCGACCTTCCCGCCGATGGAGGACACGATCAGCACCCGCCCCCGCGAGGCGCGCAGCAGGGGCAGGGCCGTGCGGGTGAGGCGCAGGGGCGCGAAGGCGTTGATCTCCGTGATCTCGCGGAAGTCGGCTTCCGTCATGTTCTCCAGCGGCCCGACCTGAATCAGCCCCGCGTTGTGCACGAGCACGTCGAGGCCGCCGTACACCCGGGCGACCTCCTCGACCGCGCGCTCGATGTCGGCGGCCACGGTCAGGTCGCCCGTCACGGTGTGGACGGTGGCCCCCCGGCCCCGCAGATCGGCGGCGGCGCGCTCCAGCTCGGCGGCGCTGCGGGCCAGCAGGACGACCCGGGCCCCCCGAGCCGTGAACTCGCGGGCGAGCGCCAGCCCCAGGCCGCGCGACCCGCCCGTGATCAGCACGCGCCTGCCGCTCAGGGCGTAGGGAGTCACCAGCGTCCGCCGGGCGGCGAACAGCCCGATTCCGGCGGCGAGCAGCAGACGCTTGGAAAGACGGGGAGAACGTCGGCTCATGTTCCTGAGTCTGCCGTTCCGGGGGGCGCGGCCCCCTTAGAGTGAAGGCATGACCAACGCCGAGCCCGCCCCCGACTCCGCCCGGACCCGCACCCTCTTCGAGCGCATCATCGCCCGCGAGCTCCCCAGCGACGTGGTGTACGAGGACGACGGCTACATCGCCATCCGCGACATCGCCCCCAAGGCGCCCATCCACCTCCTCGTGATCCCCAAGAAGGTCACGGCCCGCGTGGACGAGATCACGGACGCTGCCGAGATGGGTGACCTCTGGCTCACGGCCGTCAAGGTCGCCCGCCAGCACGCGCCGGACTACCGCCTCGTCGTGAACTGCGGTCCCGGCGGCGGGCAGGTGGTCTTCCACACCCACGTCCACATCCTCGCGGGGTGGGAGCAGGGACCGGAGAGCGACGTTTTGTGAACATCGAAGCTGATTTCGATACACTGGTTGCCAAGCTCCTTGAAACAAAATGTCATCCTCTGTTTCCTGGGGCTAAATATGAGTTGGAGTTTTCAAAGCTTTTAGGAGGCGCAACGTACACACGTCAGACATTTCATGATGTTGAGTATCTAGGCTGGGAACTAGAATTAAAGAAAACCCGCGCCAATCATTACTCGATAAATTGTCTGCGCTCACAAAGCGAGCACAACAACAACGATGTGTATGTTTTTATTAAAGTCAGCGGTAAGAGTGGTGTAGATTTAATTGATGATATACAGGTCGTTTCCACTACCGCACTGGCGAGTCCCATACTTAGCGACGCCAGTGGAGAAGCGTCTCCACACTTCTTCAAGGATGGGATTGTTGAAGCTTGGAATCTTCAAGGTCGTGTGCAACATACCTCTATACGCGCTTTGGCCGCCAAACTATCAAATGAAAGAGAATGATATGAAGAATATCAAGTTCGGCGCCGTCCTCTTCGACCTCGACGGCGTGCTGGTGGACAGCGAGGCGCTGGCGAACGCGGTCTGGCTGGAGGCGCTGGCGGAACACGGGCTGCGGCTCGACCGGGAGGTCCTGCTGGCGCGGGCGGTCGGCGGCACCCACGAGGCGCTCTTCGACTGGCTGCGCGCCGAGCACGGCTGGGAGCGGCCCGGCACCTTTGTCTCCCTGATGGACGAGCGCCTCGCCGCCGCTTTCCAGGGCACGCCCGCCATCGAGGGCGCGGCGGACACCCTGCGGGCGCTGAGTGCGGCGGGCCTCCCCTTCGCGGTGGCGAGCAACAGCCAGCGGGGCCGCCTGCACCTCAAGCTCGCGGCGGCGGGCCTCGCGGGGCTGGTGGGCGAGCACGCCTACGACCCGGCCCACGTCGGTGGGCGCGGCAAGCCCCTTCCCGACCTGTACCTCCACGCGGCGGCGGCCCTGGGGGTCTCCCCCACCCGCTGCCTCGTCGTCGAGGACAGCGTGACGGGCCTGCGGGCGGGTGTGGCGGCGGGGGCGACCGTCTGGGGCCTCCTCGCGGGCGGCCACGCGCACCCGGACGGCGCGGGGGCGCTGCTGGGCGCGGGCGCCGCGCGGGTGCTGTCCACACACGCCGAGTTGCGGGAGGCGCTGGGCCTGAGCGTTCCCGCCTGAGGACGAGGGGGAGGTCGGTCCCTCCCTCTTGATTTTAAAGTCTACATATGTAGAAATAGTCTATGGTCCGCTCCCCCAACTCCAGCCCTCACACGCGCGCCGTCCTCGCCGCCCTGCTGTCCGCGCATCCCGCCCCCAGCTACGGCTACGACCTGAGCCGGGCGACGGAGCTGAGGAGTGGAACGCTCTACCCGATCCTCCGGCGGCTGCACGCGCAGGGGTATCTGGCGGCGGAATGGGAGGACTCGCCGCACGCGGGCAAACCGCCCCGGCACGTCTACACGCTGACCGGGGAGGGGCTGAGGCTGGCGCGGGAGGTCAAGAGGTCGGCTGCGGCCGCTCGCACGAAAGGGGCGCTGACGTGAGGCCCAAGGACTGGCGACAGGGAATGGAGAACGAGGCGGCGAGCGTGGAGGATGAGGGGTGGGCGCGGGAGACGCGGCAGCATGTCTCGCTTCTCAGACAACATGCCTTTGTGGTGGATTGCCTTTTGGCCGTCCTCGCGCTCTCGGTTCTCTCAGCCTTCTGGCTGTGCGGTTGGGTGCTGTTCCTACGTTACGCCTGGCACATGGATCAGAACGTCGTTGGAGGTTGGTTCAACGTCAACAAGGTGAGATTTGACTTGCTGATGGTCGGGATATTGATTTTGCTCGGGCTGGCATTGGGGCTGCGGGGCATCAAACCGAAGTATGCTGCACTAACCTTGGCTGCCCTTCCTCTTCTGCTCTGGCTGATCGGGAAGCTGGTATACGTCGAGGGTGTCTGGGATGATCCCACCGTCAAATTCGATCAACACTTCACCGCAGATTTTGTCGAGTATCCTCTCCGCCTTGACAGACTGCTCACGGCCGCAGGATGTGCCTTGTTTGGGTTCCTCGGCGCCTGGGCAGGCAACGGCGTGAGACGCAAACGAGCCCTCCCCCACCGTAACATGACCCCATGCCGGACGCTCCCCAAGCCATGAGCGAGGCCGAGTACCTGCGCTCCGAGCGCGAGAGCCCCTGCAAGCGCGAGTACGTGGGCGGCTTCGTGTACCCGCTGCATGTCCAGGCGGGGGCGAGCGGGGAGCATGTGCGGATCAGCTTGCGTATCGTGTCTGCACTGCTCCCTGACGCCGACCGCCTGAGCTGCCGCCTCTACCAGTCCGACATGCAGCTCTGCATTCACGGCGCGTCGAGCTCCTGCTACCCCGACGTGATGCTGGTGTGCGGCGGGGAGCAACCGGGGCGCTCCTTTGAAACTTGACCCTGCCTGCTCGCCGACGTCCTCTCCAGCAGCACGGCGCACAACGACCGCCGCCACAAGCACGCCGTCTACACGGCGATTCCCACGCTCCAGACCTACCTGATCGTCTCGCAGGACGAGCGGTACGTCGTGGAATACCAGCGCGGTGAGGAAGGCTGGCTCGTGCGCGAGCATCGCGGAGGGGGGCAGGTGGACGTGCCCTGCCTGGGCCGCCCGCTGAGCCTGGAGGAGCTGTACCGGGGCGTGCTGTAAGGAGGGGGGAGAACAGCCCGGATCACGCCATCGGCAGCTCGATCATTCCGCCCGTTTCCTCGCGTCCCTCCATGCGCGCCGTCACCGCCAGCCCGGTCGGCGTCTGCGCGAGGCCCCCCTCCGCCGTCTCCCGGAGTTCGGCGGGCATCAGGCGGCCCACTGAAGCCATCGCGCCCACCACCTCGTCGGGCGGGATAAAGGATTCGAGCTGCGCCAGCGCCAGTTGCGCGGCGCTCACCGCGTGGACGGCGAAAAAGGCGTTGCGGCTGACGCAGGGGACCTCGACGTAGCCCCCCACCGGGTCGCACACGAGGCCGATGGTGTTCATCAGGGCCAGGGACGCGGCGTGGACGCAGGCGCGGGGTGACCCGCCCAGGAGTTCGGTGACGGCGGCGGCGGCCATCGCGGCGCTCGACCCGATCTCCGCCTGACAGCCGCCCGCCGCGCCCGAGATGAACATCCGTTTGCTGATCGCCTTGCCCACCCCCGCCGCGAGGATCAGCGGGTCCACCAGCCGCTCGTCGGGCAGGCCGAGGTGATCCGCCACGCCGAGAAGCGCTCCCGGAATCGTGCCCGCGCTGCCCGCCGTGGGCGCGGCGACGATCCGGCCCATGCGGGCGTTTTCCTCGTTCACGGCCATCGCGTAGGCCTGCACCCGCCTCAGGAGGGGCGCTCCCAGCACGTCGGGTGCGTCCCACAGGCCCTTGGCGTTCCAGCCCACCATCCCCGTGATGCTCCTGGCGTCGCTCCGCAGCCCACGCTCGACCGAGGCGCGCATCTCGCCGATGCGGCGGGCCATCTCGGCGCGCACATCGTCCGGGTTCAGGCCCGTTTCCGCACAGTCCTGTGCCAGCACCCAGGCAGAGGCGGGGGCGGGGGCGTTCATCAGGGCTTCGAGGGTGGTCATGGGGAAAACTCCTTGGGAGTCGGGCGGGCTCAGCCGTCCATCAGCTTGGGCAGGGGGCGGACCCAGTTCATGTCGGGCCAGCGGTTCAGGAAGGCTAGGGCCTCGGGACTCAGCGCCTGATCGAGTTCGATGGCGAGGAGGGCCCGCCCGCCGCGCGCCTCGCGGGTGCAGGTCAGGGCGGCGATGTTCACCCCGTCGGCGGCGACCGTGCTCGCCACCCGGGCGATCATGCCCACCGCGTCGGCATAGCGCAGCAGCAGCGTCGGGCTCGACCCGCTGAAGTTCACCCCCAACCCCTGCACCTCGGTCACGCGGATCACCCCGCCGCCCGTGGAGCTGCCCTGGACCGTCACGGAGTGTTCTGCGCCGTGCAGCTCGATGTGCGCGGTGTTGGGGTGGACGTCGCCCAGGTCCACGTCCCGGAACTCGACGCTCAGGCCCGCCGCCTCGGCCTCCTCGAACGCGCGAGGCAACCGGGGGTCGTCGGGCCCGTACCCGAGCAGCCCCGCCACGAGCGCGAGGTGGGTGCCGTGGCCGCGCCCCGTCTTGGCGAAACTCGCGTGCAGGCCGATCACCGCCCGGCGGGGGGCCTCCCCAAGCAGGTGGTGGGCGACCAGGCCCAGGCGGCAGGCACCCGCCGTGTGGCTGCTGCTCGGCCCGATCATCACGGGACCAATCATGTCGAGCAGGGACATGACCCCAGTATAGGCAGGCGTCTAGGCAAGTGTCCGGGGCAGAGGGACGAGGAGGAAATCAGGAGGGCAAAACGGAGCGCAGACGTTCCAACTCAGCCTCAAGGTCCGAAATCTTTTCTAGAAGGCCCAGGTGTTCAACCTCTGCTTCAAGTTCGGCGACCCGTCCCCGCAGTTGGTCTAAGGTCTGAGGCTGCGCTTTCTTCTGATGGGGCGGGGGAGCAGGAGTCCTAGCAACTCCCTTGGTTATCGCCTCTGCACGTGCCGCCTGTGCGAGTTCGCGGGTGTCGAAGGTACCGACGGAGCGGAGCTTGCCGTCAAGGTAGGCGCGGGCGTTGTACCTGCCGGACGGGAGTTGCCGGATACCGCCCTGGGGATTGACCTGGGGATCGAGGGCTCGGTAGGCGCTGGTCGACCTCGAGACCCATTCGAGGTTCTCCACCCGGAAGTCGCTGTCATCCCCATTCTTCTGCGTGCAGACCAGACCCTTCGCGGGGAGCTTCCCGAAGGCGAGCAGATGAATGATGGCCCCCAGGGAAACGATCCGGTCCCGCTTGAGGCTCGGGTACATCGCCGCGTCGGCCTTCCTCGGCTGGAACGCCACGTACCCCGACCGCAGATACCACCCCTGCTCGGAGAGTCTCCCCAGCTTCTCCGCTACCCCGTCATCAAAGACAAATACCCGTCCAGCCAGCTCGAGTTCAACCATTATCAAGCAGTGTATGGAACTCAACCTCAAACCTTGCTTGCCGCCGCCCGCAGCGCCCGCCCGCTCGGTCCCGCCTGCCCCAGCGCGGCGCGGGCGAGGGGCACCCGCACCGGGTTCGGCGCCTGGGCGAACAGCCGCAGCATCGTGCGGGCGAGGGCTCCGGCGCCCGTACGCGGGGCCAGGAAGGCGTGCCACTCGGGGGCGGGCAACCGGAAGAAGGCCGCGAAGAAATCGGGCAGCAGGGTTCCCGGCAGGGCGAGCAGGGCGTCGGCGTCCAGCAGGGAGACCTCGCGGGCGGCGCGGCGCTCGGGGGGCCAGAGTGTGTCCCAGCCCGCCTGGACGGCCCGGGCGGGGCCGTGGCGGTCCAGCGCCCCCGTGACCGCCCGCGCGACAGCGAGAGCGTCCGTCAGGGCCCCGGCGACCTGAAACCCGCTGATCGGGTGGACGAGCCCCGCCGCCGACCCGAAGGCGAGGACGGGACCGGGGTCGGGGGCCGCCGTGTTCATGGGGAAGGCGACCCACTCGGTGCTCTCGACCTCGCCCGGCGGCGTGCCCTGCGCGGCGAGGCGGGCGTGCAACCGGCGTTCGAGCAGGTCGCGCGTCAGGCCGGGGCGGGCGATCAGGCTCGTCTCCTCCACGAGGTAGCGGCCTTCTCCCAGGTGCATGGTGTAGAGGAAGGTGGGCGCGGCGCGGACCTCGGCGGGCGGCAGGTGCTCCGCGCGGTAGTCCATCCACACCATGCCGCCGGGCGGGCCGGGCGGGCGGTCAAAGTGCGCGACGATCCCGAAGGCCGTCTGGAGGGCCGCGCCGCCCGGGTGGGTGGGCCGCGTCAGCCCGCCGGGGTGTCCCCCCGCGTCCACCACCAGCCGGGCCCGCCACCGCTCGCCGCCCGCGCCCCGGACCTCCCACCCCTCCCCCACCGATTCGGCGTGCGCCGCGGTGCCGACGGTCCAAGCCAGGTCCGACCCCGCCCGCGCGAGCAGCGTCTCCAGCAAACGGGCGTTGTCGAACAGGGCGTAGGGGCGCAGGAGGGGGGTGGGGGCCTCTCCCGTGTACACGCGCACGTCCGTCCAGACCTGGGCGAGGGCGGCGCGGGTGAGGCCGGGCACCTCGTCCAGCCACGCGCCGTAGGTGGCGGGGAAGGGGCGCGGCGGGTGGGGAGCGACGAGCCGCACGCTCAGGCCACCGGCGGCGAGTTCGGCGGCGAGGCCCAACCCGGAGGGGCCGCCGCCGATCACCAGCGCGTCCGTGAGGTCGGTGTGCGGGGCCATCGCGGGCAGCCTAACGCGGCAGGGCGAGGGGCGAGTGTGGGGATTCCCGCCGGAACGGGGCCTGACCACCGGGTAAGTCCCGCGTCAAGCCTCCCTCAATCCCGACTGTGCCCCCTGCGCCCGATTCGGGCTGCCACAGCCGCTAGCCTGCGCCCCATGACCCGCCTCCCCGCCCGCGCCTCCACCCGGCGCCGGACCCTCACCCTCGGCACGCTGGCCGTGACCCTGGCCGCCGTGCTCACCGCCTGCTCGGGGGTGGACGCGCAGCAGAGCCTCAACCGCGCCGTCAGCCTCACCGGGCTGAACGTCGCCACCGACCGGCGCTACGGCCCCGACGCGCGCAACACGCTCGACGTGTATGCGCCCAGGAACGTCCAGAACGCGCCCGTCGTGCTCTTCATCCACGGCGGCTCGTGGCAGAACGGCGACAAGTCCGGCCACCGCTTCGTGGGCGAGAGCCTGGCGCGCGCCGGGTACGTGACGGGCGTGATGAACTACCGCCTCGCGCCCAAAAACCGCTACCCCGACTTCGTGCAGGACGCTGCCTCCGCGCTGAGGTGGCTGCGCGACAACGCCAAGACCTTCGGCGGCAACCCCGACGTGCTGTTCGTGACCGGGCACTCGGCGGGGGCCTTCAACGCGGTCGAGGCGGTGGACAACGAGCGCTGGCTGCGCGAGGCGGGCGTGCCCATCCGCGCCGTGCGGGGGGTGATCGGCATCGCGGGGCCGTACTCCTACGACTTCCGGCAGTTCCAGAGCCGGGTGGCCTTCCCCGAGAACGGCACGCCGGATGGGGTGATGCCCGACCGCCACGTCCGCCGGGACGCGCCGCCGCACCTCCTCCTCGTCGCGGCGAACGACCAGACCGTCCACCCGCAGAACGCGCTGAACATGGAGGCCGCGCTCAAGGCCGCCGGGGTGCCCGTCATCCGCACGGTGCTACCGCGCGTCAACCACATCACCATTGCCGCCGCCATCGCCCGCCCGCTGACGTTCCTGGGGGGGACAAGGCAGCAGATGATCGACTTTATCGAAAGACACAAGTAATATGTCCGCGCTTAGAAATTGAAGCGTGCATGAACTACGGAAGCGCCCAACGGTCATTCTGCTGCTCAACGTGGGCGTGATCTGTGGATTGTTCTGGCTGTTGAGCCTGGGAGACATAGCCAGGATACGGGGGGAGGTAGGGACTCCCTCCGTTGTCGTTCCCGTCGTCAGCATTCCGCTTTTGGACTGGCCCTGCCGTGGAAGGGGCGGCACTTATCTCGTTGTTCACCGCAGTGGGACAGAGTGGTTTTGTGGCAGCCGTCGGGCAAGAAGGGTATACCGCCGCACCGATTGACAATCTGCGTTCAGATCGAGATAGCCGCCGCTTGAGGCACCAATTGCCGCCAGCTCTGCACATTCCCCACCTGCACGGTCACGAAGCGTTCCAGCGCCCTCCACAGCGCGGGCCGCTCATCCTCCGGCACCGGGGCCTCCATGCTCGCGCGGACGCTCCGCCGCACGACATTGCGCAGGAAATCGAGGCTGGCCTCCGGGTAGGGGGGCAGGCTGGAACACGCGGAGCACAGCAGTTGCCCGCCCAGCGGGTCCGGATGCTCTGGACTTGGAGCGCCGCAGCGGGCACAGCGGGCCGTCTGCTGCACGAAGCCCGCCAGGCCGAGCAGCTTGTAGCTCATCACCAGGGCCACCCACTCGGGGTCGGGCTGGTGTGACACGCCCCGCAGCGCTCCCGCGAACAGCTCGAAGGCCTGCTCGCTGAACTCGCCCTCCTGAAACAGGGCGTCGGCGAGTTCGGCCATCAGGTGCGCGAAGGCGTATCTCTCGGGCTCGGCGAGTTTCGGCAGGGCCCCCTCCAGCACCGCCTGCTGCACGGTCGCCAGGTCGGCCTGCGGCGTCTGGTAGACCTGCACGCCGACGTGGTGGAAGAGGTTCAGGCGGCTCGCCAGCGGCCCGCGCACCCCGCCGCGCGCGATGGCCTTGACCTTGCCCTGCGGCGTGAGCAACGTGACGATGATGTCCCCGGCGGGCGTCACGCGCCGACGGATCACGATGCCGCCTCGGGTGGTGCTGCGTGACCTCATAGAGCCTCCGGGAGTTTCCGTGAGAAGAAACGGAGCTTCCCCGACCAGAGGGAGAAGAAAGAACGCGTTGCGCGAAGTGGCCTGGAACGGCTCCGGAGGAGAGGACTTCCCGGGAGGGCGCCGGAAAGTCTGGAATGGAGCGGAACCTGCCTCACCCACGAAGTGTAGTGCGGCGGGGGCGAGGCGACCGGGCGGGGGGCACGGTTGCCGGGCCTCACACTCGCTCCCCCGGTTGCGTCAGGTCCTCCACGTTCGGTGTCTCTCCCGCCCCTTACACTGCCCCTCATGAGTGACACCCCACCGAAGAGGCACAGCGCCCGCGACGTGCTGCGGGAACTCTTCCCCGAGTCGTACCGCGAGCTGTTCGGCGAGGACCCACAGGGGGGAGCGCCCACCCTGGGGCTCTACCCGGTCGCGGACGGTCGCCTCGCCCTCGTCCACGGCGAGCAGCTCGCCGAGTTCACACCGCTGGAACCCAGGGGGCGCAACGCCCTGCACTGCGACCTGTGCCACTACACCCGCTCGCGCTCGGAGGCCTCGCTCTACCGGGTGGTCGTCGCCGCCCGCCGCACCCGCTACGTCACCCTCTGCCTGGGCACCGAGGGCTGCCAGAAACGCGCCGGACGCCGGGGCCTGGAAGGGCTCGCCGACCGCATCTTCCCCATCGAGCCCGTGTACGCGGACTGAGGGGTGAGCCCCAGACGACCGGGCGCCCCACCCGGGCGGGAGATATGGCGTGAGTGCCCGCGCTGCCGCCACCCGATGACGCGCTGGGCGGCCCTCGCGCGGCGGCCCGAGCAGAGGTGGCTGGTCGGCGCCCCGGAGCGGGTCTGTCTTCCGGCCAATCCGCTGGAACCGGGCGGCTGGGTCGTCTCTCTGGGCGTGTTTCTGACACGGCTGGGATTGGCGGCCCTCTTCGGCGAGCTGGTGTTTCGCGTCCGGCGATCCCGGCGGCACCACCGGGCCCGCCGGGCGCGCGGCGACGACTGGCTCTGCGCCGCCTGCCTGCACACGGAGGCGGGCACCTGACCCTCCCATGACAGTCGGCTGAAGGAACGGGGAAAGGACCCCGCCGCGCCCGCGCCTAGGCTGGCCTCATGGAGACCTTCTGGACGGAGCTGCGGCTGATGCAGGGCCTCATCGCCGCCTTCGTGCTGAGCGGCCTGATCGGCTGGGAGCGCGAGCGGCGCAGCATCAGCGCGGGGCTGCGGACGCACATCCTCGTCGGGGTGAGCGCGGCGCTGTTCGTCGTGCTGGCCGACACCCTGATCTACCGCTTCGCGGACGACTCCGAGCAGGTCCGCTTCGACCTCGTGGGCGTGCTCGGCGCGGTCGTCAGCGGCGTGAGCTTTCTCGGCGCGGGCGCGATCTTCTCCGACCGGCGCGGCGAGGGCGCCCGGGGGCTCACCACGGCGGCGGGCCTCCTCGCCACGGCGGGGGTCGGCGTGGCGTGCGGGCTGCACCTCTACGTGCTGGCGACCGGGGCCACCCTGCTCTTCCTCTTCACCCTGGGCTGGCTGGGCCGCCTCGCCGGGGAAAGGATCAAGACCCGCGAGGACGAGGCGGACCGGAATTAGCGCCGCCAGTGCCAGCGCCCGGCGAGCACCCGGTCGAGCGCCCCGCCGTCGAAGGTGGGCTGCGCGACGCTGACGTAGCCGTCGGGCCGCACCAGATACGCCGCGTCCTCCATCAGCCCGGCCCGCCCTGCGGCCCCGCCGAAGGGGAAGACCCGCAGGGCCACCCCCTCGTGGCGGGCGGTCCAGGCGATCACCCCGGGCGAGGGCACCCCGTAGACATGCACCTGGGCTCCCGGCTCCCGCAGCGCCCCGAAGTTGCCGCTGCCCGGCACGTAGGGCAGGCGGTCCCCGCCGCGCACCCGCCCCGCCCGGCCCACGCTGAGCGGGCTGTGGGGGTAACTCAGCCGGGTCTGCGAGAGGAGGCCGAACGCGAGGCGGGCGAGGGGGCCGGGGTGCTCGCCCGCGCGGTCCTCTCCGTCTCGACCCCCGCCGAGCAGCCGACCGAGCGCGGCGGGCAGCACCGTGCCGCGCCCGAGCCGCGCCAGCGGGGTGTCGCCGGAGATCAGGCGGAACACCCGGTCGGTGGTGTTCACGAGCGAGCGGGCGAAGGGGCGGCGCTCGGGCTCGTAGCTGGCGAGGAGGTCCGGGCCCGCCTCGCCCCGCACGACGGCGGCGAGCTTCCAGCCCAGGTTGTGCGCGTCGCCCAGCCCGGTGTTCATGCCCTGCCCGCCGACCGGGCTGTGGATGTGCGCCGCGTCGCCGAGCAGGAAGACCCGGCCCGTCCGAAACTTCCGCGCGACCCGGTGGCTGACCCGGTAGTGCGAGAACCAGCGCACCTCCTGCACCGCCACCCCGAAGACGGACGCCACGACCGGGCGCACGGCCTCGAAGGTGGGGGCCTCGCCGCCGGGCTCCGCGCCGGGCACCAGGCCGATCAGCCGGAAGTGGCCGGGGCCCGCCATCGGGAAGGCGAGCAGCAGGGAGTCGGCCCCCAGCTTGAGGTTGACGGCCGCCCCGTCGAGCGCCCCCGACGCGGCCACGTCCGCCACGAAGAGGGTCCGGGGGCTGCGCTCACCCTCGAAGGGGGTGGCGAGCGCGTGCCGGACCGGGCTGTGGGCGCCGTCCGCGCCGCAGAGGTACGCCGCCCCCACCTCCCGGCGCTCCCCGCCCGGCCCGCGCAGGGTGGCCCGCACGCCCCCCGCCCCCTGGGTGAAGCCTTCGAGCGCCCAGCCCCACGCCACCTCCCCGCCGAGCGCCCGCAGGTGGCGGGAGAGCAGCTCCTCGTTGGCGCTCTGCTCGAAGGCCAGGATGTACGGGTAGGGCGTGCGCCCGGCCCCCACCGGACCGAAGGCGACCCCGCCCAGCCGCCGCCGCCCGCTCCAGAGGCTCGCCCCCCGCGCCGGGCGTCCCTGCCGGACGGCCTCCCGCGCCAGCCCGAGCGCGTCGTAGATTTCCAGGCTGCGCGCCTGCACGAACATCGCCCGCGACTCGCGGGTGGGACCAGTCTTGGGGTCGGCCACGAGCACCCGGACGCCGCGCCGCCGCAACTCGCAGGCGAGCAGCAGCCCGGTGGGTCCGGCTCCGGCGATCAGAACATCCACGGTCATGGATTCCTCCCGGTCGGGGGAGAGCAGATCGTCCCGACGACTTTTGTATACAATATCCACGATGACCCCCTTCGAGCGACCCACCCTGGTGCGCGACGGCGTGTACGGCCACCTGCGCCGGGCGGTGCTGGACGGCGAGATCGCGCCGGGCGAGCGGCTGGGCGAGGTGGAGCTGGGCGAGCGGCTGGGGGTGAGCCGCACGCCGATCCGCGAGGCGCTGGCGCGGCTGACGCAAGACGGCCTGCTCGTGGCGGAGGCGAACAAGGGGGTGCGGGTCCGGACGGTGAGTGCCTGCGAGGCGCGCGACACCTACGTGGTGCGCGAGGAACTCGACGGGCTGGCCGCCGCCCTCGCCGCCTGCGCGCACACCCCCGCCGACGCCGCCGCTCTCCGCGCGGCGCTGGACGCCCTGAACGCGGCGCGGGCGGCGGGCTACCGCGAGCAGACGCGGCTCGACCTCGCCTTCCACGGGGCGGTGACGCTCGCCGCCCACAACGCCGCGCTCGCCGACCTGGCGCGGGGGCTCTCGCTGCGGGTGACCCTGATCAAGCACCAGACGCGCACGTACAACGCGCACCCCGAAACCGGCGAACAGCACGCCACGCTCCTGGAAGCGATCCTCGCCCGCGACGCGCCCGCCGCGCGGGAGGCCGCCCGGCACCACGTCCGCACCTTCGCCGCCCTCGTGCTGCACCAACTCGGAGACCAGCCATGATCGACCAGCTCTACCGCAAGGCCGTCCTCACCGTCTCGGGCCAAAGGTCCATCGAGTCCCTCGTCCGCTCGCGCGGGTGGGGGGTCGCCCAGCGCTTCGTGGCGGGCGAGGACGCGCAGTCCGCCATCCGCGCCGTTCAGGACCTGCACAAAGACGGCATCCTCGGCAACCTCGACCTCCTCGGCGAGTTCGTCACGTCCCCGGACACGGCCAACGAGTTCGCGGCGAAGGTGCTGGGCCTCCTGAGCGACGCGCACGCGGCGGGACTCAAGCCCTACGTCAGCGTCAAGCTCTCCAGCATCGGGCAGGGGATGACGGTGGAGGGCGAGGACCTCGGCCTCACGAACGCCCGGCGCATCGTCGCCAGGGCCAGGGAATACGGCGGCTTCGTGTGCCTCGACATGGAGGACCACCCCCGGGTGGATCAGACCCTCGCCCAGTTCCGCACCCTGGTCGGCGAGTTCGGGAACGAGCACGTCGGCACGGTGCTCCAGAGCTACCTCTACCGCGCCGAGGGCGACTGGGCCGACCTTCAGGACCTGCGGCCCAACCTGCGGATCGTGAAGGGCGCGTACCTCGAACCCGAGACGGTGGCGATGCCCGACAAGGCGGACGTGGACGCGGCGTACCGGCGCCTGGTGTACGCGCAGATGAAGGCGGGGAATTACGTCAACGTCGCCACCCACGACGAGGGCATCGTCGCGGACGTGGAGCACTTCGTCCTCGCGCACGGGATTTCGCGTGAAGCCTTCGAGTTCCAGATGCTCTACGGCATCCGGCGCGACCTGCAAAAAGACCTCGCCGCGCGGGGCTACCGGGTGCGGGCGTACATCCCCTACGGGCGCGACTGGTACCCGTACTTCTCGCGCCGCATCGCCGAGCGCCCGGCGAACGTGATGTTCGTGCTGCGCGGCATGCTGAAGGGGTGAGGGTAGGCTGGGGTATGGACCTGATCGGAGTGACGGGCGCGCCGGGCAACGTGGGCACGCCGCTGGTGGCTGAACTGCTGGCGCGGGGAGCGAGGGTGCGGGTCCTGGCCCGCCGCCCCGAGCACGCCCGGCAGGTGCTGGGGGATGAACTCGGCGAGGCGGCGGCCGGGCTGGACTACGGCCACCTCGACTTCGGCAACCGCCGCACGTACGTCGCGGCCTTCCGGGGCGTGCGCCGCCTCTTCGTGACCCGGCCCCCGCAGCTCAGTCAGGTGCAGCGCGACATGGTGCCCGCCCTCGACGTGGCGCTGGGGGCGGGGGTGGAGCACATGGCCCTGCTCTCCATCCAGGGGGCCGAGCGGATTCGCTTCGTGCCGCACGCCAAGCTCGAACAGTACATGCAGGAAAGCGGCGTGGCCTACACTTTCCTGCGCCCCTCCTTTTTCATGCAGAACCTGACGACCACCCACCTGCCGGAGTTGCGGCGGGGCGAAATCTACGTCCCCGCCGGGGGGGGCCGCACCAGCTTCGTGGACGTGCGCGACGTGGCCGAGGCGGGAGCGGTGGTGCTCACCGGGGAGGGGCACGAGAACCGCGCCTACGAGCTGACGGGCTCCGAGGCGCTGACCTACGGGGAGGTCGCCGCGAAGTTCACGGCGGCCACCGGGCGCCTCGTTCGCTACGCCGACCCCAGCCCGCTCGCCTTTTTCCGGCACATGCGGGCGCGCGGGGTGGCGACCGGGCAGATCATCGTGATGGAGGGCATCTACGCGACCGCCCGCTTCGGGATCGCGGGGCGGGTCACGCCGGAACTCGCCCGGCTGCTGGGCCGGGCCCCGCGCAGCGTGGACGACTTCGCGCGGGACACCGTGGCTCCGCTCCTGCGGGAGGGGGCGTGACCTTCCCCGACCCCGGCCACGTCAACGGCTTTTACCTCCGGCAGTTCTTCGGCATGACCCGCTGGAACGCCGGGCAGCACGACCACCCGCTGGAGTACGTGGACCCCCGCACCCCGGAGGGCCTCGATACCGTCGCGGCGCTCCTGATCCCCCACCTCGACGCCCTCGGCGAGGCGCAGGAGGCGGCGCTGGTCCGCACCTGGGCCTATGCCCTCGCCGAGTTCGACGACCGCGACCTCGCGTGGTTCCTGCTCGGCAGCCTCCCCTTCGCGCCGACGCACCCCCGCGCCTTCCTCGACGACCTCGCCGCGCGCCTCTTCCCGGCGGGCCTGCCCGCCCACGACCCGCACGCCCGCCGTGTCGACCGCCCCGAGGATTCGCTGTTCGACCTCGTGCCGCCGGGGTGAGGGGGAGAGGTGGATAGCCCCATACGAGTCAACGCTTACTGGCTGAACGAATTTTTGGCGAAGGCCGGATGGCACTTCGACATGGACGACCATCCTCTCAATCGACTCAACATGGAGAACGCCACCAGTCGAGCCATTCTCTGTGAGGACTACCTCATCCCCAAGTTGCGGGAATTAAGTGCTACTCAACGTCGGTTAGTCAAAGAGACTTTGAGATACGCTCTCAACTTCTTTTCCCAAAAGGACTGGGAGTGGTACACACAGGACGCATTGCCCGACATCACCGACTCGCCAGAGGAGATGTTCACGGACGTTTGGGGAATGTTGTTTCCCGGCGAACCCTGGCACCTCGACTCCGACGAGGGGTACTTCCGGCACGACGACCGAGACGACGCGCTCTTCCTTGACCGCTACCGCTATGGCCGCTTCTAAAGGTTGAAAGGACAACACCCATGCTCAAAATCCAGGACTACCGCCCCCAGCCCTTCACCGACTTCACCCTGGAGGAAAACCGCCAGGCGTACCGGGCCGCCCTGAAAAAGGTCCGCGCTGAACTCCTCGGCAAGCACTACCCCCTGATCATCGACGGCGAGCGGGTGGACACGGCGGAAAAGCTCACCTCCCTCAACCCCTGCGACACCTGCGAGGTGGTGGGCACGACCGCCAGGGCGACGGTCGAGGACGCCGAACGCGCCCTGCAAGGTGCCTGGAAGGCCTTCGAGACATGGAAGCGGTGGGATATGGACGCCCGCGCCCGCATCCTGCTCAAGGCCGCCGCGATCCTGAAGCGCCGCCGCCTGGAAGCGTGCGCGCTGATGAGCATCGAGGTCGGCAAGAACTACGCCGAGGCCGACGTGGAGGTCGCGGAGGCGATTGACTTCCTCGAATACTACGCCAGAAGCGCCATGAAGTACGCGGGCTTTGGCGCTGCCGAGACGACGTGGTTCGAGGGCGAGGAAAACGGGCTGATGTACCTGCCGCTGGGCGTCGGGGTCTCGATCTCGCCGTGGAACTTTCCGTGCGCGATCTTCATCGGCATGGCCGCCGCGCCCATCGTGGCGGGGAACTGCGTGATCGCCAAGCCCGCCGAGGACTCGGGGCTGATCGCCGGATTCATGGTGGACATCCTGCTGGAGGCGGGGCTGCCCGCCGGGGTGCTGCAATTCCTGCCCGGCGTGGGCAAGGAGGTCGGGGAATACCTGACCACGCACGCGCGGACGCGCTTCATCACCTTCACGGGCTCGCGGGCGGTGGGCCTGCACATCAATGAGGTCGCCGCGAAGGTCCAGCCCGGCCAGAAGTGGATCAAGAAAGTGATCCTCGAACTCGGCGGCAAGGATGCGATGATCGTGGACGAAACCGCCGACCTCGACGTGGCGGTGACCGCCGCCGTGCAGGGGGCGTTCGGCTTCAACGGCCAGAAGTGCAGCGCGATGAGCCGCCTGATCGTGGTGGACGAGGTGTACGACCGGGTGGTGGACGCCTTCGTCGAGCGCACCAAGACGCTGAAGATGGGCACGGGCGAGGAGAACGCCAACGTCACGGCCGTCGTCAACCAGATGAGCTTCGACAAGGTGAGCGGCTACCTGGAGGTCGGCAGGGAGGAAGGCCAGCTCCTCCTCGGCGGCGAGGCACCCGGCGAGCACGGCGGCAAGAAGGGCTACTTCGTCCAGCCCACCATCTTCGGGGACGTGGCGCCGCAGGCCCGCCTCGCCCAGGAGGAGGTCTTCGGGCCGGTCGTGACCGTGCTGCGCGCCCGCGACTGGGCGCACGCGCTGGAGATCGCCAACAGCACCCAGTACGGACTGACGGGCGGCGTGTGCAGCAACGTCCGCGAGCGGCTGGAGCAGGCCCGCGAGGAGTTCGAGGCGGGCAACCTGTATTTCAACCGCAAGATCACGGGCGCCATCGTGGGCGTGCAACCCTTCGGCGGCTACAACATGAGCGGCACCGACTCCAAGGCGGGCGGGCCGGATTATCTGGCGAACTTCCTCCAGCTCAAGACCGTGACCGAGCGCTGGTAAGGCCAAGCCTGACAACAAGGCAACTGAGGCGGGACGGGTCGAGGGTGGCCCGTCCTGCCTCTTTGGTCATCACGGCCCGGCCAGAGGTTCGCCCCCCTGAAACGCACGCCGGGCGGTTCGCCGTCCTGACATTTGCGTTCGGCAGCCTTCTCCTGTCTTCCGAATGACAACTCCAGGCGCGGGGGCAGGACGGCCCGTGAAGGAGGCTGACTTGAACCTGATCCAAAAAGGTCTAGATAAGCCGTGAGGGAAGGGTGAAGGCCGCTCTAGCATCCCGCTCAGACCCACCTCAAGTGCAGGCTCCCCGGCTCCGGTTTCCGTGCCTCTCGGCGCGGTTTCCCTCCTCTCTCCAGGCTCCACGGAGGTCTCTCATGAAGCACACCCGCACGCTGCTCGCCGCGACCCTCGCCCTCACGCTCGCCGCCTGCGGACAGCCGGGGCAGGTGAGCACACCCGTCGCCAGTGCGCCCAGCCCGACGACCGCGAGTGAAGGTGCCTACCTCGTGGGCTTCAGGGAGGGCGGGCTGGGGGCGCAGAGTCTGAGTGCCCAGGACCTCGCGGCGCAGGCGCAGCTTCAGGCGCAGGCGATCACGGCGGCGGGGGGCCAGCTCACGGGCCAGTGGGCGGAGATCAGCGCCGCCGCCGCGCGTCTGTCGCCGGAAGCCCTCGCCCGCCTCCAACAGAACCCGCTCGTGGAGTACGTGGAGCCCGACCTCGTGCGCCGCGCGCTGGGGGGCCGCAGCGGCGGAACGGACGCGAACGCGGCCCGGACCTCGCTCGGCACCCAGGCCCTGACCGCGCAGGCGACGCCCCTCTACACGGCGAGCGGCGAGTACACCTGGGGCGACAACGCGCTGCGGGTCGCCAACCTGCGGGGGGGCAACTACACGGGGGCGGGGGTCGCCGTGTGCATCGGGGACACCGGGATCGACGGGAACCACCCCGAGTTCTCCCGCAAGCTGAGGGGCTTCAAGAACTTCATCACGACGGAGGCCAACCGGGGCGATCCCTACCAGCTCAACGACGTGTCGCACCACGGCACGCACGTCGCGGGCACCGTGTTCGCCCAGTACGGGGCGGGGACGGGCGCGGCGGGGGGGCAGTCCGGCATGGACCCGAACGGCGTGGGCGGCGTGGCGAGCGGGGTGAACCTCTACATGGCGCGGGTGCTGGGGGACGACGGCTCGGGGGCGTCGAGCGGCATCATCAACGGGGTGAACTGGTGCGCGGCGCAGCTCAGGAGCCAGGGGGGCACCGAGAGCAAGGTGGTGATCAGCCTGTCCCTCGGCGGGGGCCGCGCGAGCAAGACCGAGCAGCGGGCGTACACGAGCGTCTACAGCAAGGGCGCATTGATCATCGCCGCGACCGGCAACGACGGGGCCGCCGTCTCCTACCCCGCCGCGTACGACAACGTGGTCGGCGTGGGCGCCATCGACGACGCGGGGGCGAGGGCGGACTTTTCCAACTTCGGCACCCAGGTTGATCTCGCCGGGCCCGGCGTCCACGTGCTGAGCAGCGTGCCGCTCGGGCAGGGCACCCGCGCCTCGGCGAGCGGGGGCGGGGTGACCTTCGCGGACGTGCAGTCGGCCGACCTCAGCGGCAAGGGGACCGCCAGCGGCACCATCGTGGCCGCGGGCGGCACGAACAACGAGTTCTGCGGCACCACGGCGCGGAACGCGGCCCTGAGCGGCCAGATCGCCCTCATTGCACGCGGCACCTGCTCCTTCGAGGAGAAGACCGCCAACGCCGTCGCCAGCGGCGCCAAGGCCGTCATGATCTACAACAACACGGCGGGCTCGCTGGGCATGAGCCTGACGAACACCTACAGCGTGCCCGTCGTGGGGCTGACCCAGGCGGACGGGCAGGGCCTTCTCGGCAAGTTGCCGACCACGGGCACCGTCAGCGTGACGGGCGCGGACTACGAGTACTTCGACGGCACGAGCATGGCGACTCCCCACGTCAGCGCCGCCGCCGCCGTCGTCTGGGCGGCCAAGCCGACCCTCACGAACGCGCAGCTCCTGAGCCTGCTGACGAACACCGCGAAAGACCTCGGCGCGGCGGGCAAGGACAACGATTTCGGGTACGGGCTGGTGGACCCGCTCAGGGCGATCACCGGGCAGTAGGCGCAGGCAAGAGAGGGGCCGCTCCAGATCATGGGGGCGGCCTTTGGCGTGCCTCTACACCCCGCCCTCCCCCATCAGGCGGTCCACGATGAGCGCGCCGCCGAGGATCGCCGGGATGCCCCCGCCCGGATGCACGCCCGTCCCGACCTGCCACAAGTTCCGGTGCGGGCGGTACGGCTGGGGGTGGAGGGGGCCGCCGCGCCAGGGGGCGAGGGCCGCCCCGTAGATCGCGCCGCCGGGATGTCCCCCCGCCGCGTAGTGGGCGGGCGGCAGGGCCACCACGTCGCGGGCGGAGGCGAGCAGGCCGGGCACGCCGAGGGTGCGCAGGGCCCGCTCGACCTGAGCGCGAACCCAGGGATGGTCGGGAGTGAGGTCCCGGCCCGTCGCGGGCGCGGTGAGCAGCACGGCCAGCCGCGGCCCGTCCGCGTGGACGAGGGCGAGGGTCTCCGGCGGCAGCGCCCCGGCCCGCACGGCGGCGCGGAAGGTGGCGAAGTCGGCGGGGGGCAAGACGGTGGTGGCGGGCAGCGGCGCGTCCCCCGGCAGCGCGGCGTACAGGGCCACCCCGCTCACCGTGCGGCGCGAGGCGGGCGAGCGGGCGGGGCGCCCCGTCAGCGTGGCGAGGCGGGCCGGGTCGAGGGCGCTGACAAAGAGGTCGTGACGACGGACCTCTCCCCCCCTCAGCGCAAGGGTGCCGCCCGCCAGGTCCACGCGGACGACCTCCGCCCCCTCCTCCACCCGCACCCCGCGCGCCGCCCCCAGGCCGAGGAGCGTGTCCAGCAGCGCCCCCATCCCGCGCGCCGGTCGGGCCACGTCCCCGGCGATCAGGGCGGGCAGCAGGGCGTACAGGGCGGGCGCGTCCACCGGGGCGAGCCCCGCGTTCAGGGCGTGGGTGCGGACGGCGTGGGCGAGGGCAGGGGGCAGGCGCCGGGAGCGCACCCACCCCTCGGCGCTGAGGTGCCCGCCCGTTGCCCGGAAGAGGGCCGCACTCGCCCGCCGGAAGTTGGGGTCGGTCAGACGCGGCGGCGTGGTGAGCAGCGTTTCGATGTGCGGGGTGAGGTCGCGGGCGGGGGCACGGTACGTTTCCCACGCCGCGTGAAGCGGGTGACCCGCCGGAACGGGCAGCGGCACGGCCCCGAACGGCGTGTGATGAACCCCCAGCCCCCCGGGCAGCGGGCGCAGGTCGAGGGGGTCTTGCTCCCCCAGCCGCGCGAGGAAGGCCCGCCAGACCCCCGGCAGGGTGAAGAGGCTCGGCCCGGTGTCGAACTCCAGCCCGCCCACCGTGACCCGCCGCAGCTTCCCGCCCGCCCGGTCCCGCTCGTACACGGTGACCGCGTGCCCCCGGTGCGCCAGCAGCGCGGCGAGCGCGAGCCCGGCGAGCCCGCCGCCGAGGAGGCCGATGGAGAGACCGGGTGCTCGCTGGCGACTGTCGGCTGGCCGCTGGCCGCTCAAGGCCACAGCCCCCGCGCCAGCAGGTACACCAAGCCCACCCCCGCCACCGTCCCCACGATCCAGGGCGTGACGATGCTCAGCGGGTAGAGCCGCGCCGCGCGTTCCGGGGTGGGTTCGCGGAGGAGGGCGAGCGCCATCCCCCCGCACACGGCCCACAGGGCGGCGGCGGTGAGGGAGCTGACCGGCCACAGGAGCGCCCCGGCGAGCACGAACCATCCCAGGGCGTAGCGCGCGGTCCCGGACACGCCGACGACGGTGGCGACCGTGCGCGTCCCGGCGAGGCGGTCGGCGGGCACGTCCTGGGCGGCGTCGAAGGCGTGCTTGCCCACCGAGTAGGCCATCAGGGCGGCGAGCGGCAGCCACGGCACGGGGGTGCCCAGGGTCAGCGCGGGCAGCGCGAGGGGCAGCGCGTAGGCGACGTTGCTCAGCCCGTCGAGGAAGGGGCGGCCCTTGAGGCGCAGCGGGGGCACGCTGTACGCCACGAAGAGGGCCGCCGCCACGAGCAGGAGCCCGCTCGCCGCCGGGGGGAGCAGCAGGGCGAGCACGGCGAGAAACGGCACGTTGACGGCCAGCACCGCGCCGAGGAGCGGCCCGCCCTCCCCGGCCAGCAGCCGCGCTCCCTGCCAGCCGCCCTTGCGGGGGGAAACGGCGTCCTCCTCCCGGTCGGCGAGGTCGTTCAGGCCGTAGATCAGCAGGTTGAAGGGCAGGGTGAGGTACGCGAGCAGCGCGAGGACACCGGGGTCCAGGGTATAGAGGTGCCCGGTGAGCCACACGCCCGTCACCAGGGTGCCGACCGTGTTCACCCACAGCGCCGGGCGGGACACGGCGATCAGGCGGCGCAGGGGCAGTCGGGCGGGAACGGTCAGGGTGCGCATGGCAGGGGGTCCGGGGAGGAGCTGTGAAGGGGCCGCCCGGGGCGGGGCGACGCGCCGCATTGTAGATGGGGGCGGCGAACGCGCGCCGGGACAAAGGACGCTTCCCCTGCGTCCCTCCCACCCGGCCAGCAAGCGCAACCGCTAACAATCCTTACGGTCTGCCGGGGGGCTTTCGTGGCGAAATGGGACCCAGATGGAAGGCTCTCCCCCGCCCCCCGCTCCGGGCACGGCCACGGACACCACGGCGATGTTCACCGCGTCGGAGGTGGAGTCGCGGGTCGGCGTGCCCGCCGCCACCCTCCGGCAGTGGGAGCGGCGCTACGGCTTTCCCTCCCCGGCGCGGAGTGCCAGCGGCTACCGCCTGTACTCCCCCCACGACCTCGCCCTGATCGAGGTGATGCAGTCGCACCTGCGCGCGGGGGTTCCGGCAGGCCGCGCGGCGCAGCTCACCCTGGCGAGCGCGGGGCACGGGGAGACGGCGGCGGAACCCGGGGCGAGCGTGCCCGGCGCCCCCCACCTCCCGGTGGGTTCCCTGGCCCCGGCGCTGCTGGAGGCGCTCGTCGGCGGGCACCTCACCCGGGCGGGCGGGGTGCTCGCCCAGGCGCACGCACACCTTCCGCTGGAGGACGTGCTCACGGGCGTGGTGACCCCGGCGCTCGTGGAGATCGGGGCGCGGTGGGAGCGCGGCGACATCACGGTGGCGCACGAGCACCGGGCGAGCGCTTTCCTGCGGGCGCGGCTGGAGGCGTTGCTCGACGCGGCGGGGGTGGAAAGCGAGTTCGGGCCGAGGGTGATCGCCGCCTGCGCGCCCGGCGAGCAGCACGAACTGGGGCTCCTGATGATCTCGCTCGTGCTGCGGCGCCGGGGCGTGCAGACCGAGTACCTGGGGGCGAACATGCCGCTGGGCGACCTCGTGGTGTATGCCCGGCAGCGGCGGGCGGACGCGGTGCTCCTCGCCCTGAACGGCGAGTGGGCGCTGGAGGGGACCCGGGCCCAGCGGCGCGACCTCGGCGGGCTGGAGGTGCCCGTCTTCTATGGCGGCGCGCTGATCAACGCCCACCCCGACCTCGCCGCCGAGCTGGGCGGAAGGTACGCGGGCCCCGACGTGGTGCGCGCGGCCGACCTGATCACGGCGCACCTGCGCGCGGTGCGGGCGGGGGGAACCTGAGGTGGCGCAGAAACTGCGCTACCAGCGCGGGCAGTTCGTCTACCGCCAGGGCGAGGGCGGGGGCAACCTCTTCCGCGCCGACACCGGCCTGGTGCGGCTGGTGCAGCTCACCCCGCGCGGGCGCACGCTGACGGTGCGGCACGTGCTGCCCGGCGACTACTTCGGGGAGGACACCCTGACCGGCCACACCCACCCCCAGGGCGCCGAGGCGCTGACCAACGCGACGATCACGACCTTCGACCCCACCGAGCTCGACGAGCGGACGCTGCTCGACATGGCGCGCAACCTCGGCGAGCAGCTCCAGCGCACGATCACGCACGAGGTTCACCTCCAGAGCGGGGACCTGAGGGTGCGGGTGGTGCGCTACCTCCTCGAACTCGCCGACACGCCGCTGGGCGCGGAGGACACCGAGGACCGCCTGTACGTGCGCGCCACCCACGAACTGCTCGCGGAAGGGTCGGGGAGCACCCGCGAGAGCGTGAGCAAGGTCATCACCGAGCTGCGCGACGCGGGACTCATCGAGACGGGCTACCGCCACATCACCCTGCTGCGGATGGGCGAGCTGCGTGAGATCGCCGCGCGCGCGGCCCAGCCGAACGGAGAGGAGCACGCATGAGGGTACTCGTCACAGGGGCCACGGGGTTTGTCGGCAAGGCGGTCGTCCGCGAACTCGTCGCCAGGGGGCACACCGTCGTCGCCGGATCGCGGCGCGGGACCGGGCTGCCGGGTGCTCAGGGCAGTGTGCTCGACGTGACCGACCCGGGGGGCGTCCTGCGCGCCTTCGGGGAGGCGAACCCGGAGGCCGTCATCCACCTCGTCGGCATCATCCAGGAGACGGGGGCGCAGACCTTCGAGCGGGTCCACTTCGAGGGCACCCGCAACGTGCTGGCAGCCACCCCGCGCGGCGCCCGGTACGTGCAGATGAGCGCGCTGGGCGCCCGGGTCGAGAGCGGCAGCCGCTATTCCAGCACCAAGGCCCGCGCCGAGCTGCTCGTGCGGGAGAGCGGGCTCAGCTTCACCGTCTTCCGGCCCAGCCTGATCTTCGGGCCGGGAGACGACTTCTTCGGGCGGGTGCTGTGCGAACTCGTGAGCACGGCGCCCATCGTCCCGCAGATCGGCGACGGCAGGTTTCCCTTCCGGCCCGTCAGCGTGGATGACGTGGCGCGGGCCTTCGCGGGAGCGCTGGAACGGCCCGAGACGGTGGGGCAGACCTACGACCTGACCGGCCCCGAGGAGTTCACCTTCCGGCAACTGCTCGAACTCGAACTCTCGGCCCTGGGCAAGAAAAAGCCCATCGTGCCCGTGCCGCTCGCGCTGATGGACCTCGCCGTGCCCGCGATGCAACTTCTCCCCAAGCCGCCGATCACCCGCGACCAGTACGCGATGCTCAAGGAGGGCAACACCGCGCCGAACGAGCCCGCGCGGACGGTGTTCGACCTGCCGATGCTGCGGCTGGAGGACAAGTTGCCGGGGATCGTGGGGAGAAGTGGAAGGTAGAGCCCGTCCTTTGCTGAGATACCTTGAAAAGGCATGGAGAAGGTTCGTCGGTTCGGGCTGTATCCCTGGTTCGAGGAACATGGCGTCCATCTCGTCCACTCTGACGACCTCGACGCTTGGAGAGCTTTGGGGCCGTACGGTCGGGTTTTCGAGCTGCTCGGCGAAGAAGGCGAATACCTTGCCCTTGGGTATGGCGACCAGATTTTCTGGGTACGGCCCGAGTTATGGCGTGAACTGCGTGATGTGCCCTTTGGCGTAGGGGACCGAGTGCAGACCCAGGACCGAATCGAAGGCATCATCTACGAGGCGCTGTGGCATCATCAGCACGAGCAAGCGTTTTATCTCATTTTAAAACAAGGTAGGCGCACCACAAAGCGTTATTCCAAATACGACCTTACTTGAAGGGTAAGAAGCATGGGGCGGCCAACGCGATTTGCGAAGAGATTTCTTACCCCCCCAGCCTGAGCACGCTCTGATTTCCCCGCAGCACGAACACCAGCACCCCCGCCTCGGCGAGCACCCCGGCCCGGCGTTCCAGCTCGCGCACCGTGTCGGGCGCCCCGACCCACTGGCGCCTGGGCGTCTCCCCGGGTTCGAGGTAGAAGCCCTCGGGGACGGCGACGATCACCACGCGGGAGGCGGTGGCGCGGGCGCGTAAAGCTTGCTCCACGAGGGCGTGACCCGCGCGCTGGGTCAGGACGATCAGGTTGCCCCCGGCGCGGACGGGCGGGATGACGGGCGGCCCCAGGTCGGGCGCGGCCCCGGCGAGACGGCGCAGGGCGGCCCGCAGCGTCTCGGGCGTGCGTCCGGTCGGCGTGGCCCCGGCGCTCGTAGCGACGCTGGCGGGAAGGTCGAGGGCCAGGGCCTCCTGCACGAGGCTCGACCCCAGCCGCACGGCGCTGTCCACGTAGACGCCCGAGCCGTTCAGGTCGAGGAAGACGGTGACGCTGCTCGCCGCCGTCCGGTCGAGTTCGCGGACGGTGAGGGCCCCCGTGCGCGCCGAGAGCCGCCAGTGGACCCGGCCCGGGGGATCGCCGGGGACGTAGGGCCGCGCGCCCCGCAGGCTGATGGGGTCCTCCAGCCCCAGGGTGCGCGCGAGGGTGCCCTCGCTGAGCAGGGGGCGCAGCAGGTCGGGGAGGATCAGGCCGTGGGTGCCGGGGTAGACCTCCAGCCGGTCGGGGACGTTCAGGGGCGCGGCGTGCCAGAACAGTCCCAGCGGATCGGCCCAGCGCAGCGTGCCCCCCTCCCAGGCGTACTCGCCCCGGCGGTTGAGGGTGAGGGTGGTCGCCCGCTCGGTGACGCTACGCCCGGCCGTCAGGCCCCCCAGCGCGAACGCCTCGCCTGCGACGACCGTCAACGGTGTGGGGTCCTCCACGACCACCCGCAGCGGCCAGCGCGTCTCGACCTCCACCCGGACGCGGTAGGGCAGGCGGCTGCCCTCGAAACCCTGGGCCGGGAACTCGCGCGTGAGGGTGACGCAGGGCGGCCTGCGAGAGACCAGGAAGGCGGCGAGCAGGACGGCCAGCACGGCGCCCAGGGCCAGGAGGAGGGCGGGGAGGTTCAGAGGGCGTGCCCCAGGACTTCGGCGGGCACGGGTTCCTGACGCAGCACGTCGGCGACGACCTCCTCGGGCCGGACTCCGGCCAGCCGCGCCTCCACCCGCAGGCTCAGGCGGTGGGCGAGCACACCGGGGGCGGCGGCCTTCACGTCGTCGGGAATCACGAAGTCCCGCCCGTGCAGCGCCGCGAGGGCCTGGGCGACCCCCTGGAGGGCGAGGCTGGCGCGCGGTCCGCCGCCGAGCGCCACCTGCCCGTGGGCGCGGGTGCGGGCGCTGAGGGCCGCCGCGTAGCGCCGCAGGTCGTCCGCCACCCGCACCCGGCGCACCGCCCCCTGGGCCGAGAGCAGATCAGCGGGCACGGCGACGGGGCCGAGCGTCTCGATGGGGTGGTCCCCCTGCAAGCGGGCGAGCAGCCGCACCTCCTCCTCCAGGGTGGGGTAACCGACCGAGAGCTTGAGGAGGAAGCGGTCGAGTTGCGCCTCGGGCAGGCGGTACGTCCCCTCGTGCTCGACCGGGTTCTGGGTGGCGACCACCACGAAGGGCCTTTGCAGGACGTGGGTGACGCCAGATTCGGTGACCTGCCCCTCCCCCATCGCCTCCAGCAGGGCGGACTGCGTTTTGGGCGTGGCGCGGTTGATCTCGTCGGCGAGGAGGAGGCCGGTGAAGATGGGGCCGGGCACGAACTCGAACTCGCCCGTGGCGGGGCGGTACACACTCACGCCCGTCACGTCGCTCGGCAGCAGGTCGGGGGTGAACTGCACCCGGCGAAAGCCCAGCCCGAGGCTGACGGCGAGGGCCCGGGCCAGCATCGTCTTCCCGGTGCCGGGGGCGTCTTCGAGCAGCAGGTGACCGCCCGCGAGGAGGCCCGCCAGCGCGAGTCGGGTCACATCCTCCTTGCCGACGAGGACCCGGGCCACGTTGTCGAGGACGCGGCGGGCGAAAGGTTGGACTGAGGAGACTGCTTCGTTCGTCATGCTGTTCCGCCTTCTGTCGTTGCTTGGACTGGACGGGCACCTGCCGCGAGGTCCGCCACCCGGCGCGCGGCCCCCTCGGCGGCGTCGGCGTCCTCGTTCGTCACGCGGCCCCCGTAGCGCACGGGCGCGTAGGCGGCGACGAGCAGGCCCAGCGGCCCGCCGAGGTCCGGCAGGGCGAGCGCGGCGCGGTCCGCGTGTTCGGCGGGCGTCTCGGAGCCCGCGCGGCCCAGGCCGATCCCGGCGAGCGCCGCCAGGGCCGCCCGGTACGCCGCGCGGACGCGGTGGGTCGCCGCCTCGTCGGGGAGGGGGGGCGGGTCGGAGGATCGGGGGGAAGTGTCCTCCTCGCCGGGCGGGGGACGGAAGCGCAGCGCGAGCCAGAACACGGCCCCGGCTAGCCCCACGAACACGACGAAGACGAGCAGGCTCAGCCACCACAGCCAGGGCCCGCCCAGGAGGGAGGCGGCCTGACTCCCCGTCTG
The DNA here is from genome assembly GCF_018863415.1 of Deinococcus aestuarii. Taxonomy (NCBI): domain Bacteria; kingdom Thermotogati; phylum Deinococcota; class Deinococci; order Deinococcales; family Deinococcaceae; genus Deinococcus; species Deinococcus aestuarii. The sequence goes on from NZ_JAHKSN010000002.1 coordinate 433,153, forward strand.
CGCCGCGTCCCCGTCCCCGGAGGGGTCTGCACCCCCCGGCGCCCCCGCCAGAGAGCCGCCCCCGTCCCCCAGCCGCGCCGCCAGCCCCAGCGCGACCACGAACGCCGCCGTGAGCAGCAGACCGAGGATGGCCGCGACCTCCCACCACCGGAAACGCAGGGGGCCAGCCCGTACCCGTCCGCCCACCCGCCATAGGGCGAAGACGAGCGACAGGATGAAGAGCACCCCGCCGAGGAGCACGAGGTCGGTGCCCGTGTTCGGCCCGGCGACGGGCGTGGGGCGGAGAGGCGCGGCCCGCCGCGTCCCCGGGAGGGTGTCGCCGGACGGGGTGGGCGGGATCTCCTGCCGCTCCCGCGCCGGAGTCGAGGTCGGCGTCCGGGTCATCCCGTCACCGCCGCCCCCCCCCGGCAGGGCGAGGGCGAGGAGGCCCACCAAGGCCGCCACCAGCAGACTCACCCCGACCACCCGCCCCACACCGCTGCCCCCGCCGCCCAGCCGCAGGTGGGGGCGTTCCTCCGTCCCCGTCGCGCCCAGCAGGGCCAGCGGCAGCGCGAGCACCCCCAGCGCCAGCCCGAACGGGGACGCCTGGCCGAGCAGGGGGCCGAGGAGCAGGAGCGCGGCGAGGGCACCCGCCCCCCGTCCCGTTCGCCCCACCTCCAGTTCCGAGAGCGCCAGCGAGATCAGCCCCACGCCCCCCAGCACGGCCAGGAAGAGGCGGGTGAACGCCAGCGCCCCCTCCGGACCGAACATGCCCGGCAGCAGCGGAAGCAATCCCACGCCGCCCCCCAGTAGCAGGAGCGGCACCCGCACCGTCCGCTCGTCCCCTTCCCGCCGCGTCAGGGCGAGGGCGACCAGAAAACCGAGCACCGCCCACCACGGCAGCCACGCGGCGCCCACGAGCGGCACGAGGACGAGCAGCGAGGAGCGGTCGACCCACCAGGGGGGGCGGGGGGCGGGGGAGGCGGGCGCGGTGTCGATGGGATCAGGCTAGCGTGCCCGGACGACGGGCAGGACGAGCCGGACCACACAGCGAAAAGCCCCCACCACGCGGGCGGAGGCGAATATTTGGAGAAAACGGAAACCGAAGAGTCCAACACGACCAGCGCATTTTCCTTATCGGTCGGACGGGAACCCCCATGGGGGTCCTTGTCGTCACCATCCATCGGCCGCTGGCGCCCGTACCCTCAATCTAGAGCTTGAGCCGGATTGGGTCAAATAGAAGTGAGCGGCCCGGGATGAGCCGCCCAGTTCCCGAGGGTCTTTGTCCCTCAATCCAAGAAGTCGCGCAGCTTGCGGGTGCGGCTCTCGTGGTACTTGAGCTTTCTGAGGGCCTTGTTCTCGATCTGGCGGATGCGCTCGCGGGTCACGTTGAAGCGCTGGCCGACCTCTTCGAGCGTGTGCTCGCGCCCGTCCACCAGCCCCTTGCGGAACTTGAGCACCAGGGCCTCGCGCTCGGTGAGCTTGGAGAGGGCCTTTTCCAGCTCCTCCGAGAGCAACGTCTTGGCGGCGTTGTCCACGGGCGAGTCGAGGTTCTCGTCGGGGATGAAGTCGCCGTAAAAGGAGTCCTTCTCGTCGCCGATGGGGGTCTCCAGCGAGACGGGCTCCTGGGAGACCTTCTGCACCTCCTCGACCTTGGCGGCGTCCCAGCCCGGGCCCATCGCCTCGGCGATCTCCTCGTAGGTGGCCTCGCGGCTGAGTTCCTGCTGGAGCTGCCGCGCGGTGCGGGTGAGCTTGTTGATCGTTTCGACCATGTGCACCGGGATGCGGATGGTGCGGGCCTGGTCGGCGATGGCGCGGTTGATCGCCTGCCGGATCCACCACGTCGCGTAGGTGGAGAACTTGTAGCGGCGGCGGTACTCGAACTTCTCCACCGCGCGGATCAGGCCCTGGTTCCCTTCCTGGATCAGGTCGAGGAAACCCAGCCCGCGCCCGGTGTACTTCTTGGCGATGCTCACCACGAGGCGCAGGTTGGCCTCGATCAGCCCCTGGCGGGCGGCGGCGCCGTCCTCGGTCTGGCGCATCAGGCGGCGGCGGGCGCGGTCCTCGAGGTCGGGCTCCTCCTCCAGCGTCTTGCGGGCCTCCTCCCCCTCCTCGATGCGGCGGGCCAGCGCGATCTCCTCCTCCAGGGTCAGGAGGGGCACCCGGCCGATCTCGTGGAGGTATTGCCGCACCGGGTCGTTGGAGACGGCGCGCGGCATGTCGTCGAAGTACTTCTCCTCGTCGTCACCCTCGGCGGCCGCTCCGGGGGCGGCGGCCTCCTCCCCCTCCTCAACCTCCTCGTCCTCGTCGTCGAGGTCTTGCACCTCGATGTTCTGGGCGGCCAGGAAGAGTTGCAGGTCCTCGAAGGCCTCCGCGCTCTCGGGGTCGAGCCCCGCCGCCTCCAGCGCGACCGAGAGGGCGGCGGCGATCTCCTCGCTCGACAAGACGCCCGCCGCGCGGCCCGCCTTCAGGAGTTCCTGAATGCTGGGGTGCGCGTAGTACGGTTTCTCGGCGGGGCCCCCCTTGGCGGCGGGCTTGGCGGGCGCGGCGGCCTTGCCTCCCGCCTTCTTGGCCGGGGCGGCCTTGGCGGCGGGCGCGGGGGCCACGTCGTCGGCGGGGGCGGCCTCGGCGGCGGGCCCGTCCTCCTGACCGGCCGGGGTGGCGGGCGCCTTCTTGGCGGTGGACTTGGCCTTGGGGACCGCCTTCGCCGCCGGGGCGGGAGGCGCCTGGGTCTCGGCCTCGGCGGTCACGGGGGGCTGGACGTTCTCGGCGGGCGCGTCGCTCGGCACGGGGGCGTCCACCGGGGAGGGGGGCGCGGTGACCTTGCTGCGGGCGCGGGCGCGGGTGGGTTCTGCCATGCGTGCTCCTGTGGCGTTCGGAAAACGGACTGCTCGGGTGCGAATGGCACGGAGGCCGGGGCCGGAACGCGTCAGTCTAGCAAAGACCCTTTGCGAATTCGGACCTGCCTCACCTTCCCGCAGGCAGGGAGAGAGGTACGCGAGAACCCCGGCGAGGGTTCCCGCCTACCCCGCCCGCGTGGCCTGGAGGACCTTGAAGCCCCCCTCCCGCGCGAGTTCGCGCACCTCGCCCAGCGCCCGCAGCGGCGGCTCGTAGGGCAGCGGCTCGTTGGCGACGAGGACGAGGGTCCCGCCCGGGTTCAACCGGCGCCCGGCGGCGGCGATGAACTCCCGCGCCACGTCGAGCACCACGCCGCGCCCGACGTGGAAGGGCGGGTTGGTGAGCACCACGTCGAAGGTGCGCTCCCCGAGTTCGGCGTCCACGTCGCTGTGGATCACCTCGCCGGGGAGGCCGTTCTCCGCGAGGGTCGCCGCCGCGCTGCGCACGCTCTGGAGGTCGCCGTCCACGAGCGTGACCTCCGCCCCCCGCGAGGCCGCCCACGCCCCGATCAACCCGGTGCCGCAGCCCAGGTCGAGCACCCGTTTCCCGGCGAGGTCAAGGCCCCCCAGCGCCCCGAGGAGGATCGCGGTCGCCTTGTCGGGCCGCCCCGCGCTGAAGACGCCCGGCAGGCCAATCACCCGCACGCCGAACGCCTCGTACCGTTCGGGGTCGGGAAGAGCGGGCGTGGGGCCGGGCCGCCGCACGAGGCGGGCGACGCGCATCCCCTCGTCGCGGGCAATCGTCTCCCCCGTGCCGAAGGCCGTGCCCGCCGCGCGCACGTAGCGGTCGTAGCCCTTGTCGCGGTCCCCGGCGAGGTAGAGGGTGCCGCCGGGCGGGGTGCAGGCGTGCGCCCAGGCGACCTGCGCGAGCGCGTAGGCGTTGCCCCGGTCCCCCGCGAGGACGAGGGCCACCGTCTTCGCCCGCTCCGGCCAGCGTTCCCTGAGGTTGTCCCCCGGCACGGCGGCCACAGGGTCGAGGCCCGCCGCCCGCAAGGCCGCCAGCGCCGGGGCCGAGCCCTCCACCGCGCGCAGGGTCACGCCCGGGAGGGAGGCGAGGAGGCCCCCCATCGCCGTGAGGTCGAGCACGTCGCCGCGCACCCGGCCTTTGCGCATCGCCCACGCCAGGAGCGCCTGGGCCGCGTCCACCTCGGGCCACCCGCGCACCCCCGGCTTGGTGAGGGCGCGCAGGCCCTCCAGCCGCCCCGGGAGGAGCGCGGGCCGCACGTCGGCGTACGCCCCGGCCTCCCCCTGGGGGGGGAATGCCCGGTCCCCCGCGCCCGCCGGACGCTGGAACCTGATCTTCTGCCGCTTGCCGCCCGTCACCTTGGCACCGTCACGCCCCACCGTCTATCACAGGCCGGGGAGCCGGGGCCCACCCGGCCAGCCCCCACCCGGTCAGGTCCATGAAGGCGTCCTGACGCAACCCCCATGTGAACGGAGCGGGCAGCCCCTACCGTAAGGCTGTCTCACAACTCAACCGACCGGGTGAAGTCGGCGCTGGCGCCCCGCTCCAAAGGCGGGGCTTAACCCTGCCTCTCCCCCGCCCCGCCGGACAAAACCAGCGCAGGAGGGACCCAGCCGGGAAGCCGAACAGGGCCCCGCCCACGCCAACGCTCGCGGCGGGGGCCTCTCCCCGCGAACGCCGGACGCCGCCCGCGTTGACTTGGGGGGCACGGGAAGTCAGAATTTTTGCACGCTGCCGGGTCGCGGGAACGGCTCTTCCTGGTCGGCGGGCGACCCTGCCCGCTGCGGGAAATGGAGGCTCGTATGCGTTCAGCTTCAGCCCGAAGGCTCTTCGCCCCCTCGTCGCTCGCGGCCCTGGTCCTGGCGGGGCTGCTCGTGGGGTGTACCCGGGAACGCGCCGCGCAGACGCCGCCGAGGCTGGTGGCGAGCGGCCTGAACGGGCCGCAGGGAGTGTACGTCGCGGGGGACGGCAGCGTGTGGGTCACCGACGACGGCCTGGGCGGCGCCATCACCTTCACGGCGGTGGGGCCCGGGGGTCCGGCGCAGGGCAATTACGGCGACTCGGCGCGGGTGGTGCGGGTGACCCCGGACGGCACCCAGAGCGTCGTGACCTCCACCCCGTCGGTGTTCGTGCCCGGCATCGGCCCGACGGGGGGCGGCAAGATCGCCGTGATCGGGTCAAGCGTCTACATCGGAAGCGGGGTCTGGAACGCGGCCTTCTCCGTCGGGCGTCCGGACAAGGTGGCCGCGGTGCTGCGGGTCGGTGAGAGCGGGGCGCAGGAGGTCGCCAACATCTTCGCCTTCGAGGCGGCCACCAACCCCGACGGAGTGGCCCCCGAGCAGGGCGGCCTCGACACCCACCCCTACGGCCTGACGGCGGGCCCGGACGGCCAGCTCTACGTGGCCGACGCGGGGGCCAATGCCGTGTTCAGGGTCGATCCGGCGTCGGGCGCGGTGAGCCTCGTCGCCTCGCTCGCGGGGCTCACGGGCACGGGCGCGCAGTCGGTGCCGACCGGGGTGACGTTCGGCAATGACGGCAGCCTCTATGTCTCGCTGCTCAGCGGCGGGCCCTTCCCCTCGGGCGCGGCGCGGGTCGTGAAGGTCTCGGGCGGCGCGGCGAGCGACTTCGCCACCGGGATGACCATGCTCACCGACGTGGAGCGCGGGCCAGACGGCCACCTCTACGCGGTGTCCTTCGGACGCTTCGACGCCTCTGCGGGCGGCAACCCCTTCGTCGCCAACGCGGGTTCGGTGATTCGGCTGAAGGCGAACGGCGACAAGGAGACCGTGTTAAGCGGCCTGAACTACCCCACATCCATCGCGTTCAACCCGGACGGGGACGCCTTCGTGGCCGAGAACGGGGTCGGGGCCCCGGGCAGCGGGCGGGTGATGCGCTACACCGGCCTGACCCGCTACACCCCCCAGTAACTCCGGTCGGGCCAGCGGGGTCCGGTGCTAGCCTGCCCCCATGCCCGCCCCCGGCGTCACCCCCGACTGGTCCTTCGAGCGTGAGCACTGGCGCCGGGGACACTTCCGCGTCGCCGGGGTGGACGAGGCCGGGCGCGGCGCGTGGGCGGGTCCCGTCACGGTCGCGGCGGTGATCTTGCCCGCCACGGCGACCGAGCTGCCCTTCCGTGACAGCAAGCAACTTCGCGCGCCTGAGCGAACGGCCCTGGCGGCGGAGGTCCGGCGGGTGGCCCTCGCCTGGGCCGTCGAGCACGCCTGGCCGGAGGAGATCGACCGGCTGAACATCCTGGGCGCGACCCACGCCGCTGCCGGGCGGGCCCTCGCCCGGCTCGACCCGCCGCCCCAGGCCCTGATCACCGACTATCTGCGGCTGAGCACCCCCCTCCCCCTGCTGTGGCCTCCCCGCGCCGACGCCCTGAGCCTCACGGTCGCGGCGGCGAGCCTCCTCGCCAAGACGGAGCGGGACGCGCTGATGGCCGGGCTGGACACCGAGTACCCCGGCTACGGGTTCGCCGGGCACAAGGGGTACGGCGCCCCCGCCCACCGCGCCGCGCTGGATCGGCTGGGGGTGAGCCCGCTGCACCGCCGCAGCTTCGCGCCGGTTGCCCGGCGGCTGGGCACAGGGGGAGCTCTCTTCGGCCCGGGCGGCGACCGTTCCCCTTGAGCGGGCCTTTAGCCACGCCGCGGCTACGGTGAGTTGTCTCACATCCCGCAGAATTGAGCCTTCCCACATTCCACAGTGAGCTCATCCACGCGAAAGGGCCGCCGTGCGCCGGGCCGGAGGTCTTTCGCGCATGTCCCGCCGGGGACGTGAGTGGCAAAGGAGACGCGCCATGCAAAACCGCAACCTCGCCAACCTGCTGACCCTCGCCGGACTCGCCTCGATCCTGGGGTCCATCACCATCTGGTTTACCCAGGGCGGGCAGGGCACCACCCACGAGGAACGCTCCCACGGCGAACGCTTCGGCATTTTCGTGGGCCTGTGGGCACCGACCTTTTTCATCCTCGCCAACCGCTACCACACGGCGGCGCTCGAAGAAGGCCGCTGAGATGATCCCCGGTCCCGCCTCCAAGTGGGGGCGGGCTTTTCACGGCCGGGCAGGCGGCCGCTCCAGACCGAGCTGCACATGAGCCCGGCGAAACCCCACCCGCTCGTAGAGCCGCTGCGCGTGGGACTCGGGGTCGGCGACGATCACGAGGGTCCGGGCGGCAAGGGATTCCCGCGCCCACTCCCCCGCGAAATGGACGAGGTTCCCGGCCAGCCCCCGGCTCCGCGCCCCCGGGTGCGTCTCGACGTTCTGGTAACGGGCGACTCCCTCCCCCGCGTCATACACGCCGAGGCCCGCGAGCAGCCGTCCGTCCTCGAAGGCGCCGAAATACGCGCCGTGTCCGGCCTCCCCGGCAGCGCGCAGGGCGGCGAGCTTGCGTCCGGCAAAGACCCGGTAACTCGCCCCCTCGTGCGGTTGAGCGTCGGCGGCGTTGACGGCGAGGCGCAGGTCGAGCGCGGCTTCCCAGTCGGCATCCGAGGTGAGGGGGCAGAGGGTGACGCCGGGCGGGAGTGGGCGGTGTGGGGTGGTCTCCGAGGCGGTCAGGACGGTGTTTTTCCCAAGGGTGAAGCCCGCCGCCACGAACTCGGAGGCGGCGCGGTCATCCAGAGTTCCGTCGGTCGTGTCCACGCCGAAGGTCACGTGCCGGGCGTGCGGGTGCGCCTCCTTGAAGCGGGCGAGCCACGTGTCCAGGCTGCCGGGCTGGGGCGGCGCATCGAGAAGCAGGAAGTTCCCCCACCAGAAGGTCGGGTTGCCGGGCGTGCGGACGATGGTGTAGCCGTCCGCCTCCTCGAGCTGCGACCCCTCCAGCCGCAGGAGGGCGAGGTCGGTGTGGTAACCGAGCGAGCGGAGAGGTCGGGTCATGGGCGAACTGTAGCCGTCACCCGGCCTGTTCACGACTCCAGCCCAGATTCCGAGATGTCGAGTTCGAGAAACCGCGGATGGCGAGCCTCACCCTCGCTCACTTCGTCGGCGCTCAGCTTCAAACCACGAGGGATGAGCGGCCTTTCCAAGAGAAAGCGTGACCCTATCGCCCGATAGTTCCACGGAATCAGGCGCGTGGGAAGCTCGAGCAAGGTGTTATCCAGCGTCCCGCCCGTAGCGCTCGTAGACCAGCTTCGTGTACCCGTTCAGGTGAAACAGGACGCGAACGGGCTCCCGCATGATTTCCAAAATTCCCCTCCCGCGCCCCGTCCTATTTCCCCCTTCCACCCCCCGCTACACTGCTTGGCGTGAACGTTCGGAACTTCTCCATCATCGCCCACGTGGACCACGGCAAGTCCACGCTCGCCGACCGCATCCTGGAGCGGCTGGGCGCGATGGGCGAGCGCGACAAGCGCGACCAGACGCTCGACACGCTCGAACTGGAGCGCGAGCGCGGCATCACCATCAAATCGACGCCCGTGCGCCTGACCTACAAGCGAGAGAACGGCGAGGACTACACTTTCAACCTGATCGACACGCCGGGTCACGTGGACTTCAACTACGAGGTCTCCCGCTCGCTCGCCGCGTGCGAGGGCGTGCTCCTGCTCGTGGACGCCTCGCAGGGGGTGGAGGCGCAGACCATCGTCAACGCTTACCTGGCGATTGACAACAACCTGGAGATCGTCCCGGTCGTCAACAAGATCGACCTCCCCGCCGCCGACCCCCAGGGCGCCGCGCAGGAACTGGAGGACGTGATCGGCATTCCCGCTGAGGACGCGGTGTTCGCCTCCGGCAAGACCGGGCAGGGGGTGGACGAGATTCTGGAGGCGATTGTCGAGCGCATCCCGGCCCCTCCCGGTGACCCGCAGGCCCCCCTCAAGGCCCTGATCTTCGACTCCTTCTACGACGCCTACCAGGGCGTGATCCTGTTCGTGCGGGTGCTGGAGGGGACCCTTGCCCCGAAACAGCCCATCATGCTCTTCAACTCGGGCAAGACCTTCGACGTGGACAAGGTGGGCACCTTCACGCCGGGGCTGGTGGTCGGCGAGTCGCTCCCGGCGGGCGCGGTGGGCTGGGTCGCGGCGGGCATCAAGGACATCCACGACGCGCAGGTGGGCGACACGATCACCCAGAAGGACCGCCCCACCCGCGAGCCCTTCCCCGGCTTCAAGCCCGCGCAGCCGGTGGTGTTCTCGGGCCTCTACCCCACCGACACCGAGGACTACCGCCGCCTGCGGGACGCGCTGGACAAGCTCAAGCTCAACGACGCGGCCTTCTCCTTCGAGCCCGAGACCTCGGAGGCGCTGGGCTTCGGCTTCCGCTGCGGCTTCCTGGGCCTCCTCCACGCCGAGATCATCCAGGAGCGGCTGGAGCGCGAGTACGACCTCGACCTGATCGCCACCGCGCCCGCCGTGGTGTACCGGGTGACGCTGACGAACGGCACCGTCTTCGAGACGCAGAACCCCGCCGAGTTCCCCACCCGCGACCGCATCACGACCGTCGAGGAGCCCTACATCAAGCTCTCGGTGATGCTCCCCGAGGAGTACGTCGGCCCGGTGATGCAGCTCCTGCAAGAGCGCCGGGGTTCGATGGTCACCATGAACTACGTCGGCAAGCGGGTGGAGCTGATCTACGAGGTTCCTTTCGCCGAAATCCTCTACGACTTCCACGACCGCCTCAAGTCCATCTCGCGCGGCTACGCCTCCATGGACTACGAGCAGATCGGCTACCGCGAGGGCGAGCTGCGCAAGGTGGACATCCTCGTGAACAACGAGGTGGTGGATGCGCTGGCCGTCATCGTCCACGAGGACAAGGCGTACTCGCTGGGGCGCAAGATCGTGGACAAGATGGCGGAGGTGATCCCCCGGCAGATGTTCCCGGTGCCCGTGCAGGCGACCATCGGCGGCAAGATCATCGCCCGGGCGACGGTGAAGGCGTACCGCAAGGACGTGCTCGCCAAGTGCTACGGCGGCGACATCACCCGCAAGAAGAAGCTGCTCGAAAAGCAGAAGAAGGGCCGCGCCCGCATGAAGCAGATCGGCACGGTGGAGGTGCCGCAGGAGGCCTTCCTGGCGGTGCTGAGCACGGAGGAGTGAGGAGGAGAAGGCCTGGAGCCCCGGCGAGAGCTGGGGCTTTTTCGTTGGGCCGGAACCCCTCGCGCGGCGACCGGGACGGTCAGGGTTCCCCCAGCCCGGCCCGGCCGGTGCAGAGCGCGTACGCCACGTCGGGCCGCCCGTTCGCCTGCCCCTCCCGCGCGGCGGCGTCCCAGTCGTACACGACCCGCCGGTGCTCGACGTGCCAGGAGCCGCTGGCATCGTCCACGACGGCGTAGCGGGCGTGCGGCGTGCCCGCCTCCATGCGGTGGGCAAAGGGAACGTCGTCGGCGTAGGCGGGGAGCCCGACGCTTCCGGGATTCACGACCAGCCTGCCCCCGGGGAGGGCGGCGCTCCGGGGCAGGTGGGTGTGGCCGCACAGGACGAGCGTGGCCGGGGTCAGACCCAGGCGGGCCTCGACCTCGCCGACCGTGGCGGCCCGGGCGCCTGTTTTCTCCACGGTGTCCAACAGGGAGGCGAGGTCGCTGTGGGGGGTGTCGTGGACGAGCAGCACGCCCCCCGGCAGGCCCAGGGTCCCGGGCAGGGAGGCGAGCCAGGCGCGGGCCCCGGCGGTGATCGTCTCGTGGGCGTGCCGGTCGGAGGGACCCATCCGCTCCGGGGGCGTGGTGAGGAGCTGGCGCTCGTGGTTGCCCCGCACGGTGGGAAAGCCCAGCGGCCCCAGGCGTTCGGCCGTCCCGCGCGGTTGCAGGGCCCCCGAAACGACGTCGCCCAGATTCACCGTGAGGTCGACGTGCTGCCCGGCGACGTCCGCCAGAACGGCGTCGAGCGCCCGCAGGTTGCCGTGGATGTCCGCCAGAACCGCGATTCTCACCCGACCAGCTTAGGGCGGACGGGAGCGGGGCGGGCGTTAAGTCTCCATGAGTCCGCCTGCCGCCCACCGCCGCTCCCGAGTCCATACCGTAGGCGTGAACCTTCCCGAACCTCCCCGCCGAAAGGACGCCCCCATGACGCACACCCCTGCCCTCGACGCCATCCGCCCCCCCGCTCCCCCCGTCTCGACCTTCGGCGGCACCCAGGTCCTGCGCCCGGACGTGGTGCGCGTGCGGCTGCCGATGGTCAACGTCTACCTGCTGGGCCAGCCCGGGGAGCCGTGGGTGCTCGTGGACGCCGGAATGGTGGGCACCGCCGGGATGATCCGCGCGGCGGCCCAGCGGCACCACGGGGGGCGGGCGCCGGGGGCGATCCTCCTGACCCACGGCCACCTCGACCACATCGGGGCGCTGCACGAGCTGCTGCGCGAGTGGCAGGTCCCCGTTTACGCGCACCCGCTGGAGCTGCCCCACGTCACGGGCGAGCACCCCTACCCCTTCCCCGACCCCACGGTCGGCGGCGTGATGAGTGCGCTCTCCCCGGCCTTCGTGCCTGGCCCCTTCGACTTCCGGCCCCGCGTGCACCCTCTTCCGGGGGACGGCTCGGTGCCGGGCCTCCCCGGCTGGCGTTGGCTGCACACGCCGGGGCATACGACCGGGCACGTGTCGCTGTGGCGGGAGAACGACCGCTCGCTGATCGTGGGCGACGCCTTCGTGACGACCAAGCAGGAGACGGTGACGGGGGCGCTGGCCTCGCGGCCCACCCTCGTCCACGGCCCGCCCGCGTACTACACGCCGAACTGGGACGCGGCGCGCGACTCGGTGCGGACGCTCGCCAACCTCGACCCCGACCTCGCCGCGACCGGGCACGGGCACCCGATGTTCGGGCCGGAGATGGCGACCGAGCTCCACCGCCTCGCCCGCAACTTCGACGAGGCGGTGCGGCCGGTGCGCGGCTGGTACCTCGACCACCCGGTGCCCATCGCCCAGCCGGGGGGCGCGGCTTCGGCCCCAGACTCGCGCGGAAGGCTGCTGACGTACGCGCTGGCGGGGGTGGGGCTGGTGCTGGTGCTGCGGCGTCTGGGTCGCTGAGACGGGGCCCGGGGAAGGACGCGGCCCACCTGGCGCCACGTCCTTCCCCGGGCCCCCTCCCCCCGTCAGGGGCAGAGGGTGGAGGGGGTTGACAGGCGGGCACCTGACCACCCGGTCCGTGAGGGTTCTGTCAGAGTTCACTCCCTACACTCCGGGACGTGAGCCCAGGTGAGCTTTCCGCCGGACTGCCCCTGACCGCCCCCGCGCGGTCCCAGGGCACCCTGCGCGCCCAGTTCACGCTGGTGATCTTCCTGCTGGCGTTCCTGCCGAATCTGGTGCTCACCCTGGGCGCGCGGCCCGACCTGCCCTCTGCCACGCTCCTCGCCTGGATGGGGCTCGTCGCCGCCCCGTGCGGGCTGGTGGGCTACCTGCTGAGCGGCGCCCTGCTGCGCCCGCTGAGCCGCCTGGAGGCGGAGGTGCAGCGCGGCGACTTCGCCCAGCCCCACCGCGACGACCCCGCCGAGATTCGCGCGCTCCGGGACGCCTTTGCCGAGTTGCTGGAGCGGCTGGGCACCGAGCGCGACCGCCGGAACGCCTTCATGGCGACTCTCGTCCACGACCTCAAGACACCCCTGATCGCCACCGGGCACCTCACCCGCACCCTCACCGAGCACCCCCTCCCCGACGCCGAGCGGCGCGAGGTGGGCGATCTCCTCCTCGCCGAGAACGCGCGCCTGCTCGCCCTCGTCGGGCAGATGGCGGACGCCCACCGCTTCGAGCGCGAGGACGTGCGGGTGCAGACCCGGCCCACCGAGTTGCGCCCGGTGCTCGACGGGGTGGCCCGCCGCCTGGAGGAGCGGGCACGGTCGCGCGGCCTGTGCCTCACCGTCAGCGGGACGGGCACGGCCCACGCCGACCCGGCGGCCCTGGAACGCGCCGTCACCAACCTCGCCGACAACGCCCTGCGCTACGCCCGCTCCCGGGTGGCACTCGCCGTCACGCCCGCCGGAGTCGAGGTCCGCGACGACGGCCCCGGCCTGGGCGCACCGCTCACCGAACTCGCCCAGCCCTTTAACGCGCAGCCCGTCACCATCGCCGGGCAGCAGTACACCGCCGGGACCGCCGGGCTGGGCCTGTTCATCGCCCGCCGGGTGGCGGAGGCGCACGGCGGCTCCCTCACCTACGACCGCGCCCCCCTCTCCCCCACCGACCCTCCCGAGCGTGACCCCTCCGGTCACGACGCACCCGCCGCCGTCCACACGACCTTCACCCTGCACCTGCCGGAGGTAACGCCATGAGACTCGTGATTGCCGATGACCACCCTCTCTTCCGCATGGGCCTGAAGTACGCGCTGCTGCACCAGGGCTTCGACGTGGTGGCGGAAGCCGCCGACGGCCTGCGCGCGCTGGAGGCCTGCCGCACGTGGCAGCCTGACGCGGCCCTGCTCGACGTGAAGATGCCCGGCATGACCGGCATCGAGGTCTGCGACCGGTTGCGCCAGACCAACCCGGGTGTCGTCAGCGTCCTGATCACCACCTTCGCCGAGCCCGCCATCGTGCAGGCCGCCCGCGCCGCCGGGGCCCGCGGCTACGTCAGCAAGGAATCCGACCCCGAGAGCCTCGCCCGGCAACTGCGCGACATCGTGGCCCACCCCGAGGTGGACCGCCTCCCCCATGTGGACGTGCCGCGCCTGACCCCCCGCGAGTCGGACGTGCTGCCGCTGCTCGCCCAGGGCTACAGCAACAAGGAGATCGCCAAGAACCTGCGGGTGAGCCCCGATACCATCAAAGACCACCTCGCCCGCCTGTACGCCAAGCTCGAAGCCCGCGACCGCACCGAGGCGGTGAGCCGGGCGCGCAGCATCGGGCTGCTGCATTGAGGGGACGGGAAGGTCAGCGGACGGGGGTGGCGAGGGGGGCCGCCCCCTTCGCTGTGGGAGGGCGTCGGCGCAGGCGGGTCCTCACGGGGGGTGAGCGGGCGCGGCCCCGTGGCCCCGCCCGCCCTCAATGCTGGCCCAGCAGCCGTTTGCCGTGCCGGACGAGCCGCCGGGTCAGGCGCAGGCGCCGCGCGTAGGCCTGCGCCGGGCCGCTGCGCCACAGCGCCGCGTACAGCGCCCGCCTGACCCAGCGCCGCAGCCTCCCGCGCTCCAGGCTTCCGGAGCTGGGCCGGACGGCGCGGGGCGATGCGCCCTCCGGCCCCCCCAGGATGTGCAGGGCCGCCAGGAAATCGCGCGCGAAGTGCTCGTACAGCGCCGCGCGGTCCTGGCCGCCGAGCGGGCCCGCGGCGACGTAGGGGTTGGTGTTGATCTCGTACACCTGCACGCGCCCCCCCACCACGCCGTAATCGACGCGCCCGTAGTCGATGCAGGCCAGGTCGAACACCTCGCGGAGCTGCGCCTCGTAGGGGTTGTCGCGCAAGAAGCGCGTCTCCTCGGCCACCGTCTGCCCGTCCACCACCAGACCACCGCCGATGCCGCGCACCTCCCAGTGTCGGCCGAAAAAGATATCCGTCGGGACGATGCGCTCGCCCACCCGGAAGGCGGCGTACCTGCGATACAGGCCGCGCTCGTCGCGCTCGCCGCAGAACTCGGTCACCACCGTATCCCCCAGGCCCTGGCCCCGGGCCCGCCAGGCGCACAGGAACTGCCTCAGCGCCCCCTCGTCGGGCAGCAGGTCAGAGGCCGTGGCGTTGTGACCGCGCTCGCCGCGCACGAACACCGGGAAGCGGCGCGGGAGCCGCCCCTCGTCCAGACGGTAGACGTCGAACTCGTTGAGGCCGTGCTCGTGCAGGGCGCGCAGCAACTCGAAGCGCTGTTTGACCCGGGAGGGATCGTTGAGCAGCCGCACGCCCGGCCCCCAGGACGCGAGCTGACGCCACAGCCGCGCCGCCCGGTCCAGGTCCTCGCCGGAGAGCCGCTCCAGGTCCGCGAAGATGTACGTGCCCTGCGGCAGCCTGCGGGCGCCGAACAGCGTGGAGTAGGGGACCGGCACCAGCTCGGGCGCGAGGGCGGCGCCGCGTCCGGACAGGAAGTCTTCCAGGCACAGGTGCTCGGAGGTCGTCAGCAGATAGATCATGTCCTCAAAGTAGAGTTTTTCACGTCACCCCCCTCGCAGGAGGCGTCGCACTCTCCGGCCTCCGTTCGGGTGCCGCCCCCGATCTTTCGGGGGGGACTCCGGGCCGCGACCGCTCCGGCTAGCCCGCGCTTCCCGCCTCCCCGGGGGACCCCTGTACCCTCTGCTCATGCCCACCTCCCCCTTCCGGCTCTCCCAGCGGGCCCTGAGCCTCAAGCCCTCCTCCACGGTGGCGGTCTCGTCCCGGGCGCTGGAGCTGCGCCGCTCGGGCGTGGACGTGATCTCCATGAGCGTGGGCGAGCCCGACTTCGACACGCCGCCGCACGTCAAGGCCGCCGCCGTGCGCGCCATCGGGGAGGGGAAGACGAAGTACACCGCCGTGAACGGGGTGGCCGAACTGCGCGAGGCGATCAGCGCCAAGTTCGCCCGCGAGAACGGCCTGACCCACGCGCCGGGCGCCGTGACCGTCACGAGCGGGGGCAAGCAGGCCCTCTTCAACGCCTTTTTCGCGCTGCTGAACCCCGGGGACGAGGTGCTGATCCCCGCCCCCTACTGGGTGAGCTATCCGGAGATGGTCGCGCTCACCGGCGCCGTGCCCGTGGCCGTGCCCACCACGCCGGAGTCCGGCTTCGTGCTCGACCCGGGGGAGGTGGAGGCGCGCGTGACGCCCCGCACCCGCATGATCGTCCTGAACAGCCCCGGCAACCCGACGGGCGCGGTCTTCCCGCCGGACGTGCTGGAGGCGGTCGCCCGCATCGCTCAGAAACACGACCTCGTGATCGTGACGGACGAGATGTACGAGCACCTCGTCTACGACGCCGAACAGGTCAGCATCGGGCGGTACGCGCCGGAGCACACCCTGACGGTGAACGGGGCGAGCAAGGCGTACGCGATGACGGGCTGGCGCATCGGGTACGCGGGCGGGCCGGAGGGCGTCATCACGGCGATGAACGCCTTCCAGTCGCAGAGCACGAGCAACGCGAGCAGCGTCTCGCAGTACGCCGCCCTCGCCGCGCTGACTGAATACGAGGAGACGGCGCGCTTCATCGAGATGGCCCGCAACGCCTACCGGGAACGGCGGGACCGGATCGTCGCCGGGCTGAACGAACTGGGCCTGCCGACCCCCACCCCGCAGGGCGCCTTCTACGTGATGGCGGACACGACCCGCATCCACCCCGACGAGTTGGAGGCCGCCCGCATCCTGCTCGACGACGCGCGGGTGGCGGTGGTGCCGGGGACCGACTTCGCCGCGCCGGGGCAGGTGCGGCTGAGCTACGCGACGGGCCTGGAGCAGATCGAGGAGGTGCTGCGCCGGATCGGCGGGGTGGTGGGCTGAGGCACACGGGAACCAACCCCCCCGGTGCCCCGTACCCTGGGGCATGACCAATCCTGAAGGCAGCTACAGCCTCCGCGACTTCCTCGCCCAGACCGCCGAGCGCGACAACCCCGGCGACGTCTTCGAGCTGGAGTCGAGCAAGATGCTCGAAGTCAAGGTCAATGGGCGCATCTGGAGCAAACTCGGCGCGATGGTGGCCTACAAGGGCAACCTCAACTTCAAGCGCGAGGGCAGCCTGGAGGGCGGGTTGATGAAGGCCCTCAAGCGCGCGGTGAGCCAGGAGATGAGTCCCCTCGCCAAGATCGAGGGCCGGGGCGTCGCCTACCTCGCCGACCAGGGCAAGGAGATCACGATCCTGCGGCTCTCCGGTGACAGCCTGAACGTGAACGGCAACGACCTCCTCGCCTTCGAGGACTCCGTGAACTATGACATCACCATGCAGCGCCGGGCGGCGGGCATGGCGGCGGGCGGGCTATTCAGCGTGCGGCTCCAGGGCAGCGGCCTCGTCGCCATCCTCAGCCACGGCAAGCCGCTGACCCTGCGGGTGACGCAGAGCGAGCCGATCTTCACCGACCCCAACGCCACGGTCGCCTGGAGCGGCAACCTCCAGCCCCAGTTGCGGATGGACGCCTCCTTGCGCTCCATGTTCGGGCGCGGCGGCGGCGAGACGTACCAGATGGTCTTCCAGGGGGACGGCTTCGTGGTCGTGCAGCCCTACGAGGAGTTCGAGCAGGGCCTGGGCGGCGGCGAGAGCGGGGGCGGGTCCCGCAGCCTGGGCGACCTGTTCGACTGAAGCTGTCAGCCCTGAGTGGTGAGCCGTCAGCCGGGTGCTGGCGGCTTTTTCTTGCCCTCCTCTCGTGCACGCCGGGAGCGGCCGGGATGGGCCGACCTCCAGATGAGGGCTGAGGAAGTTGAGCGGTGGCTGGCCGACACCGGGCGTCGCCTGCGAGAACACGGCACCCAGGTTGAGTTCGTTCAAAGAGACACAGCGAGCATGGACCCGGCTGTGGTGTTGACCCTGGAATCAGGAGCCGTGACAGCGACCATCAGCCTCTGGTCTTCTTTGCAGGGAGCCGAACGCCATGCCCCCTCCGTGGAAAGCGGGGAAGACCTCTGGCTCGACCGGGTGAAAGTTGACGGCGACGACTTCCCCGAAAAGGTCTCGCCCATCCTGTCGCTCCTCTAAACCCAGGTCAGCCAACCGAGGGGGAGGGTGGCGGGTCAGGCATCCAGCGCCCGACCCCCTTGCAGGCTCTACACTCCCCCGGATGAGTCTGGTCGTCATGGCAACGGGAGGCACGGGGGGCCACATCTACCCGGCGGTCGCCACCGCGCGCGAGCTGATGGGGCGCGGGCACGAGGCGCTGATCCTCGGGCAGCGGGGCGGGATGGAGGAACGGGTGGCGCGCGAGCAGGGCCTCGCCTTTCAGGGGGTAGAGGCCGGGAAGCTCGCCCGCAGCGGGCAGGGTCGCCCCGATCCGCGCGAACTCCTGCGGGCCGCGCGGGGGCTGGGAGAGGCGCGCTCCTTCCTGCGGGAGCAGCGGCCCGGCGCCGTCGTGGGCTTCGGCGGCTTCGCCAGCCTGCCCGGCGTGCTGGGGGCGCAGAGCCTGGGCCTGCCGACTGTCCTCCACGAGCAGAACGCCCGGCTGGGCCTGACCCAGCGGCTCGCGGCGGGGCGGGCGCGGGCGGTGGGCACCGCTTACCCGCGCGTGATCGGCCTTTCCGGGCACAAGGCCACCCTCGTCGGAATGCCCGTGCGGGAGGAACGGCTGCCCCGCTCGGAGGCGCTGGCGCGATTGGGATTGCAAGACGGTCCGCTGACGATCCTGGTGATGGGCGGTTCGCAGGGGTCGCTGGCCCTGAACGGCGCGGTGCCCGACACGCTGCGGCACGTCCTGGGGATGGAGGGGCTGCTGCCGGAGGGAGCCGCCGTGCAGGTGATCCACTCCACCGGGCCGCGCTGGCTCTCGGACGTGGTGCCGCGCGTGCGCGACCTGCCGTGGTATCAGCCGGTGGGCTTCGTGGACGCGGTGGCGGCGTGGTCGGCGGCGGACCTGGCGATCACGCGGGCGGGAACGGGGACGCTGGCGGAGGCGGCCTTCCACGGGGTGCCGCTCGTGATGGTGCCGCTGCCCGAGTCGGCGGAGAATCACCAGCTTCACAACGCGCTCAGCGTGCAGGAGGCGGGGGCGGGGCGGGTGGTCGAACAGCCGAGGGTGGAGGAGGCGCTGGGCGGGGCGGTGCTAGAGTGTGCCTCGCCAGGCAAGCGCGCCACGATGCGGGACGCGGCCCTCGCGCGCTCCCCGGCGGGCGCGGCGGGACGCTTCGCCGACCTCGTGGAGCGGTTTTTGCATTGAAACCGAGTGCTCTGGTTTTCTAACGTTGTGATGCCCCTTCCGGACCCTCACCATGACTGACCTCCCTCCCTTCCCCTCCCCCGCGTCCGCCCCACAGTCCTCCTCTCCACCCCACTATCACCTGATGGGGATCGGCGGCATCGGCGTGAGCGCCTTCGCGCGGCTCCTCTCGGCCCGCGGCGTGCGGGTCAGCGGGTGCGACGTGGCCTCCTCCGACCTCACCGAGCAACTGGAACGGGAGGGCATCCCGGTCGCGGTCGGGCACGACCCGTCCCACGTGAGGGGGGTGGACGTGCTGATCGCGTCGGAGGCGGTGCCCAAGGACCACCCCGAACTCGCGGCGGCGCGGGCGGCGCGGGTGGAGGTGCGGCCCCGCATGAGCCTGCTGGACGAACTGCTGCGGGCGGGGCCCTCGGTCGGCGTGGTGGGCACCCACGGCAAGACGACCACGACCTCGATGATCGCCGTCGCCATGCAGGGGGCGGGGCTCGACCCGGCGGCCTTCGTGGGCGGCATCGTGCCCGAGTTCGGCAGCAACGCGCGGGTGGGTACGGGGCCCTTCGTCGCCGAGGTGGACGAATCCGACCGCTCTTTCGGTGAACTCGTCTGCGAGACCGTCGTGTTCACCAACGCCGAGGACGACCATGTGGGCGGCAACCAGGCGACCTACTGGGAGACAGTCGAGGAGCAGCACGCGGCCTTCGCGCGATTTGTGAGCCATGCCAGGCGGGTGCTGTACTGCGCCGACTGGCCGGGGCTGGAGGGGCTGTGTGCCGGGGCGGATGAGCGGCTGAGCTACGGGCAGGCGGAGGGCGCCGATTACCGCGCCGTAGGACTCCGACCGGATGCGGAGGGAACGACCTTCACCGTGGAGTACCAGGGCGAGGTGCTGGGCGAGGCGCGGGTGTCGCTGCCCGGCACCCACAACGTCCTCAACGCCCTCGCCGCACTCGCCGTGACCCACCTGTACGGCGGCGATTTCAAGAAGGCGGCGGAGGCTCTGGCGGCCTTCCGGGGACCGGGGCGGCGCTGGCAGCGGATCGGGCAGCTCAACGGAGCGCTGGTCATCGACGACTACGCGCACAACGCCACCAAGGTCGCGGCGGCGGTGCAGGCCGCGAGGCAGACCGGGCGGCGGGTGCGGGTGATCTTCCAGCCCCACCGGTACCTCCGCACCCAGCAGTCCTGGCCCCGCCTCGCCGACGCGCTGATGGACGCCGACGAGGTGCTGATCCTCGACATCGCGGCGGCGTCCGAGCCCCCCATCCCCGGCATCCACGCCACCCTCGTCAGCGAGCGGATGGCGCGGGGCGGGCACGGCGGCGTGCGCTACCTCCCCGACCGCGCCGAGGTCGTGCGCTACCTGCGGGAGACGGCCTCGGGCGGGGACGTCATCGTGACGATGGGCGCGGGGGACGTGTGGAAACTCTCGCGCGAGCTGGCCGGGGTGGGGGCGTGACGCTCACCCGGCCCAGCCGCACGGGCGCCCGCGTCGAGAGGTTGCCCCTCGCCCGCTTCACGACCCTGGGGGTGGGCGGCGAGGCCGAGGTGTGGTTCGTCTCGGACCACGACCAGCTCGCCGAAGCGATGGAGGCCCCTTACCGCATCCTGGGCGGCGGCAGCAACCTCGTGGTCGCGGACGAGGGCGTACCCGAGCGGGTCATCCGCCTGACGGGTCCCTTCGCCGAGGCGGACTTGACGCCCGACCCCGAGTTGAGCCAGGGCGAAACCGTCGTCACGGGCTGGGTCGGCGGCGGCGTGCCCCTCCCCGGCCTGATCCGCAAGCTGCAAAAGCTCGGCCTCTCCAACCTGGAGGGCACCGTCGGCATCCCCGCCCAGGTCGGCGGCGCCGTGTGGATGAACGCGGGCACCCGCTACGGCGAGACCTTCGACGGGCTGCACACCCTGGAGATCGTGACGCCGGGGGGCACGCGGCAGGTCACGCCGGACGACCTCACCTGGGGCTACCGCACGAGCGGCATCCCGAGGAACCACATCGTGACGCGGGTGAGGCTGGGGTTGCGCCGCAGCACGCCGGAAGAGGTGCTCGCGCGGATGGAGTTCGCCGACCAGGCGCGCAAGGGCCAGCCCAAGATGAAGACGCCGGGCTGCGCCTTCAAGAACCCGGGCGGCGTCTCGGCGGGCAGGCTGATCGACGAGGCGGGGCTCAAGGGAGAGCGGATCGGCAACGCGATGATCGCGCCCGAGCACGCCAACTTCATCGTGAACCTGGGGGGGGCGAGCTGCGCCGACGTTCACGCGCTGCTGCACCTGATCCGCGAGCGGGTCGGCCTTCCGCTGGAGCTGGAGTACGAACTGTGGCCGGAGCGGGGGTGAATCCGGAGTCCCGGAGACGGCGGGCGCGCGGCGGTGGCAGGATAGGGCCGTGATCGACTCCGAACCCCGCCTCCTCAACCGCCGGGTACCCCAGGACCCCCCGCCGGAACCCGCCTCCCCACCTCCCGCCGGGGAGGTTGCCCCTGTCTCCGCCTTCGGGGCGCGGGAGCGGGCCCGCCGCCAACGACTGCTGTGGGTCAGCCTCGCCCTCGTGCTGGTGGTGGGCGCCCTGGTCGGCTTATGGTTCGCCCTGCCCATTCGCACGGTGACCGTCGGCGGCAACGCCCGGCTCAGCGAGGCGCGGGTGCGGGACCTCGCGGGCTTGACCCCCGGTTTCTCCTGGGCGTACTACGGGGCGTGGCGGGCGCGGGCCCTGGGAGAGAATCCCTGGGTGCAGTCGGCGCAGGTCACCCGCCGCTTCCCGGACACGGTGGCGATCTCCGTCACGGAGCGTGTCCCCTTCGCCCGCTGGCGCAGGCCGGACGGGGAGGTGGTGGCCGTGGCCGAGGACGGGACGGTGCTGCCCGGGGCCGGAGACGTCTCGCGGCTTCCTCTGCTGGGAGGGTGGGGACCCGACCGGCTGGGGGACGCCCTGTTCGTCGCCCGGTCGCTGGGGCGTTACAATGTTCAGTCGGTTGCCTACACGCCCTCCGGCGTCACGGCCAAAACCGCACGCGGAACGGTGTGGAGCGGCGACCTCAAGACTCTGCTGAACTACGCCGGGGCCCTGACACAGTTTCCCGGCAAGCAAATCCACATCTATCCCTGGGGGGTGAGCGTCCAGAAATGAAGGACAACCCGATTATCGTGGGGCTGGACATCGGCACCACCAAAATCACCACCGTCATCGGCGAGGTCGCCCCGAACGGCACCGTGGACATCATCGGCGAGGGCAGCGTCGCCAGCGAGGGCATGAAGCGCGGCGCGGTCGTCAACCTCGAGCGGGCCACCCACGCGATCCGCCAGTCGGTGCAGATCGCCGAGCGGGTCAGCGGCGTG
Source organism: Deinococcus aestuarii (assembly GCF_018863415.1). Classification (NCBI taxonomy): domain Bacteria; kingdom Thermotogati; phylum Deinococcota; class Deinococci; order Deinococcales; family Deinococcaceae; genus Deinococcus; species Deinococcus aestuarii. The sequence continues at coordinate 454,985 of NZ_JAHKSN010000002.1, forward strand.
CGGGTGGGCAGCGTCTTCGTGTCCGTCGCCGGGAACCACGCCAAGGCGATCACCAGCCACGGCCTCGCCGCCATCCGCCGCAATCAGGAGATCACCCAGGCCGACGTGGACCGCGCCATCGAGAACGCTCGCGCGGTGCCCCTCGACCCCAACCTCGAGATCCTGCATACCCTGCCGCAGGAGTACGTCGTGGACGGCCAGGAGGGCATCAAGAGCCCGGTCGGGATGCACGGGGTGCGGCTGGAGGTGGACGTGCACATCGTCGCCGGGACTGCCGGGCCGCTGCTGAACCTGCGGCGCTGCGTGCAGGAGGCGGGGGTCCGGGTCGAGGGCTTCGTCCTTCAGGCGCTCGCCTCGGGCCTCGCCACGCTGGAGGCCGCCGAGCAGGCGAACACGGTCATCGTGATCGACCTGGGCGGCGGCACGACGGACGTGAGCGTCTTCAAGCGCGGCAACCTCGCCCACTCGTCGTGCATCCCCATCGGGGGCGAGCACGTGACCGCCGACCTCGCACAGATTCTCAAGCTGCCCACCGAGGAGGCCGAGAACGTCAAGCGCAAGTACGGGGCCGCTATCCCCGAACTCGCCGACCCCGACCTGACGCTGGAGATCACCACCTCCACGGGGGGGACGCACGCGATCAGCGCCTTCGAGCTGTCGAGGATCATCAAGCCGCGCCTCGCCGAGATCTTCGGCATGGTCCGCGACGAGATCGACCAGGCGCTCGGGCCGGTGGAACTCGTGGCGCAGGGGGTGGTGCTCACGGGCGGCGCCTCGTTGCTGCGGGGCACGACCGAACTCGCCCGCGACCGCTTCCGGCTGCCGGTGCGGCAGGGGCGCCCGCGCGGCATCGGCGGGCTCACCGACATCGTGAGCGGCCCGGCGCACTCGGCGGGGGTGGGGCTGGTGCTGTACGGGATCGGGCAGGACGGCAAGGTGCCGACCTCCGTCTTTCAGGAGGAGCCCAAGCCGGCGGCGCCCACGCCTCCCGCACCGAATAAAGGCCCCAAGGCCGGGGACGAGGTGGTCTCCACCACGGTCGTCACCCCGGCCCCGCCCAAGAAGGAGAAAGCGGAGAAAGCCAAGCCCAAGGAGGGCGCGAGCCTGATGGACCGGCTGCGCAACGTCTTCAAAGACTGGATGTGACGCCCCTCTCGGGGTCCCGGCCCGGTTCCGCCTTCCCCGCCCAAGCTCGGCGGCGGGCAGGCCGGGCGGGGCTGCGTTACACTACGGCGCGTGAAAGCGGCACCCGGGAGGGGAGGGCCGCAGCTAAGGAGACATGATGCAAGCGGCCAGAATTCGGGTGATTGGCTTGGGCGGGGCGGGCAACAACGCCGTGAACCGCATGATCGAATCGGGACTCGAGGGTGTCGAGTTCATCGCGGGCAATACCGACGCGCAGGTGCTCGCCAAGAGCCACGCGGAGGTCCGCATCCAGCTCGGCGACCGCCTGACGCGGGGCCTGGGCGCCGGGGCCGACCCCGACGTGGGCGAGAAGGCGGCCATCGAGGACCGCGAGCGGATCAAGGAGTACCTCGACGGCACCGACATGCTCTTCATCACGGCGGGGATGGGCGGCGGCACCGGCACCGGCAGCGCCCCCGTCGTCGCCGAGATCGCCCGCGAGATGGGCATCCTCACGGTCGCCATCGTGACGCGCCCCTTCAAGTTCGAGGGACCCAAGCGGCTGCGGGTGGCGGAGGACGGCATCGGCAAGCTCTCGGAGCGGGTCGACGGCATGATCGTGGTGAACAACGAAAAATTGCTCACCGCCGTGGACAAGAAGGTGTCCTTCCGCGAGGCCTTCCTGATCGCCGACCGGGTGCTGTACTACGGCGTCAAGGGCATCAGCGACGTGATCAACGTCGAGGGGATGATCAACCTCGACTTCGCCGACGTGCGCAACCTCCTCGCCAACTCGGGCACGGTGCTGATGGGCATCGGGGCCGGGCGCGGGGAGAAGGTCTCGGAGGAGGCCGCGATGAGCGCGATCCACTCGCCGCTGCTGGAGCGCGGCATCGAGGGCGCCCGCCGCATCCTGGTGAACGTCACGGGCGGCTACGACCTGAGCATGACCGACGCCAACGAGATCGTCGAGAAGATCCGGCAGGCCACCGGCTTCGAGGACCCCGACATCCTCTTCGGCATCACGCCCGACGAGGCGGCGGGGGACGAGGTGCGGGTCACGGTCATCGCCACCGGCTTCAACGAGGCGCCCTTCCCGGCGGGCCTGGGCCTGGGCACGGGGGCCGGTGCCGGGCGCGGCACGAGCATCGACACCATCGTGCGGCCCGTGCGCGGCCAGGCGGCGAGCAGCTACGACCCCAAGGACTACGACATCCCCGCCTTCCTGCGGAACGTCGGGCGGGACTGAGCGAGGGGGAAGGGAGAAGGGGGCCGGGGCCGGGATGCCTGCGGCCCCTTCTCTTCTTTTGGGGAGGTCAGACCCCGACCCGCAGGCACACCCGCACCTCGGCGCCCTCCTCCAGACGTTCGGCCCGGCGAACACTCGCCTTGACGGGTACGAGGTAGCGGCCCTCCTTGGGAAACAGGGAGGTCCTGTACTCGGTTTCGCCGATGCGGACCTGGGCGGGAATCATGCCCCAGCCGTAGGTCACGAACTTCGAGGCGGTCTGCAAGACTCTGCACTCCCGCACCGGGACGGCGACGAAGTACCAGGGAGCAGGTCCCGCCCAGTGCCAGAGTTCGCCGCTGAATTCGAGGTTCATGGCCCTCCCCTCCCCCTCCGAGCGTAGGCGCTGTTGGCGTCAGGACATGACGTGTTTGACCCATCGTGAGATACCCGGTCTTAGGTACTCGGCGTCCTCGCGCAGCCAGGCAAGAGGAACGTCACGGGCTGCGCGCGATGGCTGCACGAATGACCCGCCCCGACGGTCCGAAGTCCACCCGGATGAAGTCGTACCCGCCTGCCCCGTAGGTCCAGGTGGGCAGGCGGTCCAAGTCCGCGCGGGTGCCGGGCTCGTTGGGGCTGCCGTACTGGACGTACACCTGCTCTCGCGTCCAGCCGACCAGCACCCGCTCCCGCGCGTCCGGGCCGCCAGGCAGGGTTGGAGGGCGGGCGGGGCGGGACAGCGACAGGTGACGGTCCACGTCGGCGGCATTCACGTACAGGGCGGGAAAGGTAGTGCAGCGGGCCGGAATCTGCGCCCGGGCCTGACCCTCGCGGCCCTGGTTTGCACCGCCGTAGGCGAGCGACAAGACTTCCATTCCCTGAGGCCTGCCCAGGACGACCAGGACGGTCTGGTCCTGGCCCCGCACCCGCCACACGTCCTCCACCCGCGCGCCCTTTAGGGTCAGGTCTGCGAGAAAGCCGTCCACGACCTCGCAGGGCACCCGCCACATGCCGAAGGGCCAGACGTCCTTCCCGTTCAGGCGGGCGGCCAGGGCCTTTGTCTCCGCGTCTCGGGTGAGGGGGAAGACGGCCTTGGACGCCAGGTTGCGGCGCGGCAGCCACACCTGCCCGGAGTCACCCGAGAGCTGGTAGGCGGAGGCAGTCCGTGCCGTGACGGTCAGCGGGCGGCCCAGCCAGGGCGCGCGGGGGACAGGCCTTCCCTCCGCATCGGTCAGAAAAGCCACCACCAGCGAGCGGTCCTTCGAAGGAGCCCAGTGAGACAAGAGCACGTGGTCGCCCGGCCTCAGGCTCTCCATGGCAAAGGCGTGTCCCATCAGCAGCGTCCCCAGTGCCAGCATCCATCGCATGGACCAAATCTAGAACCGGGGGCTGACGGGGAGTTGAAACGTTCAGCAGAGTTCAGATGCTCAGCGTCTTCGCGCAGCGGTAGAGGTCGCGGCTCACGTCCTTGCGCTTCTCCCAGGTCTCGTGAAGGGGCGTGTGGGTGATCGCGCCGCCCTGACGGCCCACCATGACGCCTTTTTTGCCGTCCATCAGGGCGTGGACGGCGGCCTCGCCGAGGCGGCTGGCGAGCACCCGGTCGCTGCTGACGGGCGTGCCGCCGCGCTGGATGTGGCCCAGGATGCTGACGCGGGTCTCCAGCCCCGTCCCGGCCTGGATGGCGTCGGCCACCCCCTGCGCGCCGCCCGGGTACCCCTCGGCGACGATGATGATCGAACTCGCCTTGCCCTTGGCGACGCTGGCCTTCACGATCTCGACCACACCGTCCACGGGCTTCTCGTCCTCGGGGATGAAGACCTCCTCGGCGCCCCCGGCGACGGCGACCTCCAGGGCGATGTGCCCGGCGTGGCGACCCATCACCTCGATCACGAAGATACGCTCGTGCGAGGCGCCCGTGTCGCGCAGCTTGTCCACCGCGTCGAGGGCCGTCTCGACCGCCGTGAAGTACCCGATGGTGTGGTCGGTGCCGTACAGGTCGTTGTCGATGGTGCCCGGAATCCCGATCACCGGAATGCCGTGCTCCTCCTGAAGGAAGTGCCCGCCGTGGAAGGAGCCGTCGCCGCCGATCACGACGAGGCCATCCACTCCCCAGTCGCGCAGGTTCTGCGCCCCCTTCGCCCGGCCCTCGGGGCTGCGCCAGGTGCGCGAGCGGGCGGTCAGGAGGATGGTGCCGCCGCGCTGGATGGTGTTCGCCACGTCCCGCGGGCCGATCACGCTGAGGTCCCCCTGGTGCAGGCCGGAAAAGCCCCGCCGCACCCCCACGACCTCGATGCCGTGGTGGGTGGCGGTGCGCACGACCGCGCGGATCGCCGCGTTCATGCCGGGGGCGTCTCCCCCGCTCGTCAGGACGGCGAGGCGGCGGATACCGGCGGGGTTGGGGTGCTCGGTCGGGAGTTCATGCAGTTCGGTCACGGGAAGGCTCCTTGGGGTGGGCCCCTGCGGCGGCGCGGTCACGAGGAGGACGTGACCCGCAGGGCCAGGGCGTAAGCGTCATTCTTACGCAAACCCCGGGCGATGAGCAATTCCCGTATATCTCGGGCGCTTCTCCCCTCGTCGGCCCACCCCCGCGCGAGGGCCGTGGGGTCGGGCACTTCCTCGCCGGGGGCGGCCTCCCCCGCCGGGCGCCCAGCCACCACGACCACGATCTCGCCGCGCACCTCTCCCGAGAAGTGGGCGGCGAGGTCCGCCAGGGTCCCGCGCGCCGTCTCCTCGAAGCGCTTGGAGAGTTCGCGGGTCACGCTGGCCTGCCGCTCGGGGCCGCACGCGCCCGCGAGGTCCCCCAGCGTGTCGGCGAGGCGGTGCGGGCTCTCGTAGAGCACGGTCGTCTCGGCCCGGGCGGCGACGGCGGCGAGGCGTTCACGGCGCTCCCGCCCGGAGCGGGGCAAGAAGCCCTCGAAGGTGAAGCGGGCGCCCGGCAGCCCCGACAGCACCAGCGCGGGCACGAAGGCGGTGGGGCCGGGCAGCACCTCGACCGGGACGCCCGCCGCGACCGCCGCCCGCACGAGTTCGGCGCCCGGATCGCTGATCCCCGGTGTGCCCGCGTCGGTCACGTAGGCGAGGCGGGGGTGTTCCTCCAGCACGGCCGGAGCGCGGTGCATGGTGTGGGCGTCGAGCCGCACGAGGGGACGGCGGATGCCCAGGTGGGTGAGCAGCGCGCCCGTGCGCCGGGTGTCCTCGCACGCCACCGCGTCCGCCCCACGCAGCACCTCCACCGCCCGCAAGGTGATGTCCCCGAGGTTGCCCACCGGGGTCGGCACCAGCCAGACGCGGGAGGAGGGGGACTCGGCGGTCACGGGGGGCCACCGGAAGCGGCCAGCCGCCAGCCACCAGCTCCCAGCCTCTCAGGCTGACGGCTGACGGCTGACGGCTGACCGCTCCTAGTCATTCCCCGTATCATTCACCCCGCCCACCAGGGCCGACTCGGCCACCAGGCCGGGGGTGGGCTTGAGGCGCACGCGCACCTTGCGGGGGCCCTTGAGGGCGCTGGTGATGCGCGCCCTGAGGAGTTCCGCCTCGCCGACGGTGACGGTGACGACCGTGCCCTCCGGCAGCCTGGTTCCGATGAGGACGACCACGCCGTCCTCCACGATGCCCTTGTACGCCCTCATGCTTCTCTCCCCTGCGCCCGACGCTGACGCCGCTCCGCGTTCGACAAGGCTTCTCTGAGCGCCACGATCTCCCCCTCCCTTGCACCCCCGAGCCGCGCGTACCGGTCGATGACCTCCGCCGCCTCCCGCCGCCGGTCGAGGCGCAACAGGACCATGCCGAGGTGTTCTCCCTGCACAAAATACGCCCGGGGATTGTCCGGCTCGGCGGCCACCTGCGCCCGCGCCCGCGCCAGCCGCTCCAGCGTGACCGCGTGGCGCCCCACCTGCCAGCGCACGAGGTACGCCGCGAGTGCGAAGGTCAGGATCGCCCCCAGCGCCGACGTGCTCACGACCTCCGGCACGCCGAGCTGGGCGCCCAGCCGCACGGTGAGCGGAAAGCAGAACGCCAGCACGACGAGCACGGCGAGGGTCGCCGCGTAGTTCAAGGTTCCTCCCCCAGGAGGGGGCAACGCGACCGGAAGCCCATAGCGCCAGTGTAGCGGGCAGGGGGACCAGGCGGCCTTGATCTCTCATTTTCCGTGGCCCTCCCCTATCCTGCCCCCCATGCGCCTGCACCTCATCACGGTGGGAGAGCCCCGCCTCGCCTACGCCCGCGCCGGGTGGGACGAGTACGAGCGGCGGCTGCGGCGGTATCACAAGGTGACGCTCACCCGCGTGACGGGCAAGACCCAGGCCCAGGAGTCCGAGGCCACCCTGCGGGCGGCGGGGCGCGCTCCCCTGGTCCTCCTCGACCCGCGCGGGCGCCAGTACACCAGCGAGGGCCTGAGCGCCTACCTCGACGCCCAGGCCCTCGGCGGGGTCGGCGAACTCGCCTTCGCCATCGGCGGCCCGGAGGGGCACACGGAGAGCCTGCGGGCCTCGGCCCACGCCCTCTGGAGCCTCTCCCAACTGACCCTGCCGCACGACCTGGCAATGGTGGTGATGGTGGAGGCCCTCTACCGGGCGGCGACGATCAGCGCGGGGGAGCCGTACCACCGGGGGGGGTGAGTGGGAAACGGTCCGTGGGAAAAGATCGAGACCATCACCCACTCACCCTCCTTCAGAACCGCAGCAGCAACCCCGCCCGGTACACGTTCCGTCCCCCGAAGCTCCCCTCCGCGAAGCCCGAGAAGGGGCCGGGCAGGCCGAAGCGGGCGCCAAGGGTGGTCTGAAAGCCCGCGCCGCCCCCGTTCAATGGCAGGGCCAGCCCCACCCCGGCGTAGGGGCGCAGCAGGAGCAGGTTCGCGCTGACGAGCGCGTCCGCGCCCACCCGGGTCTCGCCCCCCCCCGTGAACGAGCGGTCGAAGGTGCCGCGCAGTTCCGCCTGGACCGGGCCGAAGCCCGCCACCCGGGCGTAGGCCCCGAGATGCAGCCCGAAGCCGCCTCCCCCGGCCAACCCGGCCTGCACCCCGAACGATTCCGCCCCCGCCACCCCCGCCGAGAGGGCCGTCAGCGCCACCACTGTTCTCCGTCGTCGCATGGGCCCAGTGTCCGCACGCGTCATGTGAGGGAAATGTGAGGAGGCGTGTGGCTCGCCGCCTGTGGGGAAAAGCAGAAGGGTGGGAGGCACGGCGGCAGCTCTCACCCTTCTCTTTCTACAAGCGACAGGCCACGAGCTACACGCCCCGCACCTCGAAGTGCAGCCCCAGCGCCTCCGTCTCGGGGTTCGGGTCGTGACCCGCGACGAGGGCGTACCCGGCGTTCTCAGGCGTGAGATGCGCGTCCATCGCGCGCTTCAGGTCGTCCAGGGTCACCCGCAGCAGCCGAGTCTTGTACGCCTCCTGCACCTCGGGGGTGTACCCGGCCTGGTCGCCGTAGAAGCGCAGGCGGCCCACGGTGTCCGGGCTCGTCAGGGGGTCGAGGGTCTTGCTGGCCCCCAGGATCGCCTCCGTGACCTCGCGCTCGCCGAGTTCCGTGTCGAGGAACGGCCGGGCGTCCCGGAAGACCTCGTACGTGCGGGTGATGTGGGGGTCGCGGTAGCTCGACATGGTGAACACGCCGCCCCGCGCGTCGAAGCCCGCCCCGCCGCCGTACGCGCCGCCCTTCTCGCGGATTTCCTTGAGCAGATACTCGCTCCGCAGCAGCCGGGAGAGGACGAGCAGCGCCGGGCTGTCCGGGTGCGTGTACGGCACCGTCCGGAAGGCGACCGCGTTGAAGGCGACCGGGGAGTCCGCCGTGCGCGCCTGGGGACCGCCAGAGAGGAGGCTGGGCGCGGGGTGGCCGACCGGGGCGTCTCCCCCGAACTCGCCCGTCACCGCCGTCAGGTCGAGCCCGAGGTCCGTCTCTGTCGCGGTGAGGCAGAGCAACGGCTTCCCGGCCAGGATCAGCTCGCGGAGGCGGGCGAAGCGTTCGAGCAGCGCGTCTACCTCGTCCCCCTCGACGATCTGCTTCAGGGTGACGAGGGCGGTCAGGCCGCTCAGACGCTCCTCGATGCTCCCGGCGGGGCTGACCTGCGCGCTCGCCAGGCGTTCGGCGTAGGCGCTGCCCGCGTTGACCACGCTGGCCTTGAGCCCGGCGAGGCGCTGCTTGAGGAGTTGCGTCAGCCGCTCGCGGTCGAACTCGGGGGCGGCGATCACGTCGCGGAGGACGAGGGCGAGCGCGTCCCCGTTGCGGGCCAGAGCCTTGCCGCTGAAGGTCAGCGAGAGGCGCAGGTCGTCGAGGCTGTCCGGCTTGCCGCCCACGCCGACACTCGCGCTGATCCCGCCCGTGACGGCCTCGATGCGCCGCGCGAGGGTCACGTAGTCCTGGCCCGCGGCCCCGCTGCGGGTGACCGCGAAGGCGTACAGGGGCAGGGTGTCCAGCAGATCGTCGGGAAGGTCGGGCAAGCGCACCTGCACGTCGAGGTAGGTCAGGCCCCCGGTGGGCTGCGGCACACGACCGACCAAGGCTCGACCCTGCTCCTCGGTCGTGTACGGCGGGCGGGCGACGGTGGGCGGCACGTCGGACAGGCCCAGGGTGGGAAGCACGTTCGGGTCGCTCTCCTGCGCCTGGAGGGACTGGAGTTGCAGACTCTCGCGGACGATGCGGGCGCGGTCCTCCTCGGTGAAGCCCGCGCTCAGCCGCCCCACGAGTTCGCGCTCGGCCTGCTCGGTGCGCGCGGCGAGGTCGGGGTCGGGCGCGAGGACGAGGGTCACGCGGTGGGGGTTGTCGAGGAGCCCCTGCTGGATCATCGTCTCGAACACGCGCCCCTGGGCGAGGTCCGTCCGCAGGCTCTCCAGCTCGGCGTCCAGCCGCAGTCCGGTCACCGGGTCGCCGCCGTAGAGCCAAGGCCCCAGAAGGCGGAACATGACTTGCAGGCCGTAGGGGGTCCCGGCGTTCGACACCTCCCGCTGCCCGATCTCGAACTGGTGGAGGCTGCTCTCGATCAGCGCGGGGTCGATGCCGTCCCGCACGATGCCCGTCAGCGTGTCGAGCACGAGCGACTGCACCTCGCCCGCCTTCCCGGCGCCCACCCCCTTGAGACCGACCGCGAAGGCCCCCTCCCGGAAGTTGTCGCGGTAACCGGAGAGGTCGGCCAGGGCGCTTCCCAGCCCCGACTCGATCAGCGGGCGGGTGAGGGGAGCGGCGGGGTTGCCGAGCAACACGTCCGAAAGAACGCTCCAGCGCAGGTTGAGGTCGGGGTCGGTCGAGTGGCCGAGCTTCCAGGCCACGCTGACCTGACCGCCGCGCTCCACGTCGGTGCCGGGGTAGGTTACGTCCACCCGGCGCGGCCCCTCGAAGGCGGGCTGGTCGGGGATGCTCACGTCGAGGGTCTGCGGCGAGAAGCGCGACAGGACGTGCGTCTCGATCTCGTCCAGCACCCGGCGGAGGTCCACCCGCCCATACGTGTAGAAAAAGGCGTTGCTGGGGTGGTAGTGCGCCGCGTGGAAATTCCGCAGGCCCTCGTAGGTGAGGTCCGGGATGTCCTCGGGCGAGCCGCCGGAGTTGTTCGCGTAGGTGAGGTCGGGGTAGAGCGCCTTGCCGAATGCGCGGTACATCACCGAGCCGGGGGCCGCCATCGCCCCCTTCATCTCGTTGTAGACGACGCCCTGGAGCCGCAGCGGCGTACTCGGGTCGTCGGGCGTGTCGAACTCGAAGCGGTGGCCGTCCTGACGGAAGCTCTCGTACCGCAGCAGGGGGAAGAAGGTGGCGTCGAGGTAGACGGAGAGGAGGTTGTAGAAGTCCTGCTCGTTGCGGGTGGAGAAGGGGTAGGTCGTCCAGTCGCTCGCCGTCATCGCGTTCATGAAGGTGTTCAGCGAGCGCGGGATCATGGCGAAGAAGGGGTCGGGCACCGGGTAGCGCTGAGACCCCATCAGCACGACGTGTTCGAGGATGTGCGCCACGCCGGTCGAGTCTTTCGGCACGGTGGGAAAGGTCACCCCGAAGGCGAGGTTGTCGTCGTCGCGGGCCACGTGGGCGTGGCGGGCGCCCAACTCATGCCGCAGCAGCACGAGGGTGCCCTGCATCTCGGGTAGATTTTCCACCCGTTCCACCACGAAGCGCCCCAGCCGCTCGCCGGGAGTGGGGAGGGCGGGCAAGGTTCCGGTTGTCATGCGGGGAAGTTTACCGCCCGTCCATCCCACAGACAGCGCGGACGGCACGAAGGAGCGGGGGTCCCCACCCCCCCACCCATCGCCGCGCCGGGAGGCTCATGAAAGGCCGCTACACTACCCGCCATGAGACAGCTCGCCCTCCGCCGGGCCCTGCCCGCGTGCGCGCTGCTGACGAGTGGGATGCTGCTCGTCGCCTGCGGCAGCACGACCTCCACCTCGACGACCACCGGCACGTCGAGTACGAGTGATCCCCTCTACTTCACGACGACCAGCCTGCCCGTCGCGTACCTCGCCGAGACCTACGACGCCCCGGTGGGCGTGGCGGGCGGGGCGGGGCCGTACTCGCTGCGGGTGGGCTCGGGGACACTGCCCCCCGGTCTCACCCTGCGCGGCGGGCGCCTGGGCGGCACGCCGACGAAGGCGGGGACGTACACCTTCGCGGTGGAGGCGGCGGACGCCAACCTCAGCACCAAGGTCCAGACGTACACCCTGAACATCGGCGAGCTGCCCCCGCTGGCCCTGAAACCCCAGCTTCCGGGCGGGGAGATTCGCGGCGAGACGCGCATCCCGCTCAACATCACGGCGCCGCGCACGGTGCGGGCCGCGCGGATGACGTGGGACCTGCCCGAGGGCGTGGCCGTCACCCGCGTGCAACCCGCCGAGGGCGGCGGCGTCCTGTTCTGGAAGCAGTCGGGCCGTACCCTGACCGTGGACGTGGGGTTCAAGAACGTGCCGCGGAGCGGAGCGCGGGTGGCCTTGGTGAGCGTGAAGCCGCCCAGGGCCGTGACCCTCGACGCGGGCCGCTTCGCCTTCGAGGCACGTGACGGCACGGGCAAGGTGCTCGCCACCTCGGGCGGGACGGCTCCGGCTCCGGGCGCCGCCCCCTCCACGGGCACGACGACCACGCCCGGCACCAGCGGGACCTCCACGTCCACCTCGACCGGGACCCAGACCACGCCGGGCACCTCGACCACGACGAGCCCCGGCACGTCCCAGAGCGGGGGCCAGCCGTGAGGCGTGCCCTGACCCTGCTCGCCGCCCTCGCGCTGGGGGCCGCACCGCTCACCGCCCACGCGACGACCGCCCCCACCCTGACCCTGACCCAGCAGGCGCGGAAGGCAGACGTGATCGTGCGCGCCACCCTCGGTACGCCCACCAACGTGACCGAAGGCGAGGCGACCTGGGTCACCTACCCCCTGACGGTGACCGAGACCGTCGCCGGGGACCCCGCCACCCTGCCGCAGCGGGAGGGCCGGCCCGTGCTGTACGTGCTCTCGGGGTTGGAGGATGTGCCCGAGTTGCGCGCCGGGCAGGAGGCCTTCCTGCTCCTCTACAGCAGGTGGATGGACAATCCCATCGTGGGCTTCGCGCAGGGCGTCTACCCAATTGTGAACGGCAGGGTCACGCGGTCCGGCGAGGCAGAGGGCACGGGCACCGGGGCTTCGACGGCCTCTAGCACCACGCCATCCGGCTCTGCGACGACCACATCCGGTGCAGGGACGACGCCTTCCACGGTGGGCGGCACCCCGACCTCCAGCACGGGTACGGCGACCTCACCCACGGCACCCGGCTCCGTGACCTCCACGACGGGCGGCACCCCAACCACCGCCTCCAGCACGACGCCTGCTGCTTCCGGCACGGCGACCACAGCGCCCGGCACGTCCACCTCCGGCACCGCGACGGCCACGACACCCGGTACTACATCCTCGACGACCACCCCTGGCGCAGCCAGTCCCACGGCGGGCGGCGCGACAACTTCCAGCACGGCGACGGGCACCACCCCTTCCGCGACTGTCTCCGCTCCGGGCGCGACTACCCCCAACTCCACCGCTGGCAGCACGCCGACGACGACCACCCCGGCTTCCGGCGCCACCTCGCCCGCGGCCACCACTCCCCCCGTGAACGACCCGAACGCCATTCCCAGCGACCCGGCCCGTTTCCGTGACGCCCTGCGTGCCGCCCGGGAGGGGAGATGAGACACGCGCTGCTGCTGGCCCTCGCCCTCGCCGCCGGGGGGGTGCAGGCCGCCTCCGTCAAGCTGCGGCCCCAGGGCGCCGAACTCACCAAGGCCGTGCAGGACGCGCTCGCGGCGCTGAGCACCCGGGAGAGCCCCGTCACGCTCGACACCAGCGGCGGTCCCCTCATCACCGTGGGGGGCAGCGGCCCGACCGCCGGGGTGGCCTTCAACCCGGACGTGGTGGCCCGCACCGTCAGCGTGGGGGGCGTGCGCCGCATCGAACTCAACCCGCAGGGGCCGCTGCCGCTGGCGCAGGCGATCCGCTCGGCCCTCACCGACGAATTCGGGCTGAGTGCGTGGACGCCCGACGCCGCCCGCACCCGCCTGAGCGGCGCCGACCTCAACGGCGACGGAAAGATCGACCTCACCGACCTCGCCCTGTTGATGAACAACTACGGCAAGACGGGCGCGACGGTGGGCGACCTCAACCAGGACCGCCGGGTGGACGACGCGGACGTGCGGCTGTTCGCGTCGCAGTACAAGCCCTGACGGAGGAGCGAAGGTTCGAAGGGGTGCTGGAAGCCGCCTTTCTCATCACGGGGCGGGGTTGGGTGCTGGCCGTCAAGGTCAGGCAATGGTCGGGGGAGCTTCGTGTGGGTGACGGCTTGAGCATCATGAGACCGGGCACTTCACCGGAGGCTTGCCACATCGCTGGCTATCCCCAGTACCCACGAAGATTTCCTCCGGAACCGGAACCATCCCTGGCCTTTCTCATTCGTGATTGGACCCCCGACACTTCTCCTCAAGAGTGGGTCGGCGCGACCGTCTCCCTCGCGCCGGAGCCCACGCCCTGACCCACCCCCTGCTACCCTTTCCCCATGAACGACGACGCACGGCCCGCCCCCGAGGAGCGCGACACCATCGATCTCCAGGACTTCCTCAAGCTGCGCGGCATGGTCGAGACGGGCGGCGAGGCGAAGTTCCGGGTGCAGGGCGGCGAGGTGCGGCTCAACGGCGCCATCGAGACGCGGCGGCGCAAGAAGCTGCGGCGCGGGGACATCGTGGAGTACGCGGGTGAGCGCGTGCGGGTGGACTGGTGACGGCGGGGGAGGCGCACGCGCGGGCGCTGGCCGACTTCCGCCGCCGCAAGGACGAGCACTTCGCCTCGGGGCGTGGGCCGATCACGGGGGCGGAGCTGGCGGGCTTCCGGGGCCTGAGCTACTATCCGCCCGACCCGGCCTGGGCCCTCACCGCTCCGGCCCTGCGGGCCGACGGCGCCGAGGTCACCCTCGGCACGAACACGGGCGAGACGCGCGTCATGGCCCGCTTCGGCACGGCGACGGCGGACCTGCCCGGCGGGCCGCACACCTTCACCCTCTACGCCCCTCCCGGCGAGAACTTCCCGGAGCGGGTCTTCGTCCCCTTCCGCGACGCGACGAGCGGGCCGGAGACGTACGGGGCCGGGCGCTACCTCGACGCGCCGCTCGTCCGGGCGCCGGAGGGTGAGGGAATGCTCGTCCATCTCGACTTCAACCTCGCCTATCACCCGTACTGCGCCTACGGGGAGGGCTGGACCTGTCCGCTGCCCCCGCGCGAGAACTGGGTGGACCAGCCCGTGCCCGCCGGGGAGCGGCTGCCGGGCGTGGAGGCCTGAAGCGGTTGCGGAAGAAGTGTCACCCTGAAGGCCGTGAAGGGTCTCGTCCGGCATGTTGGTGACAGCGTTCTTGTGTGGGACGCTCTCAGGCCTCAGCGGTGCACCAGCCCGGGATTCGGCCACAGCCGCAGGTTGACGGGTCCGGCGGCGTCGGTGAGCGAGACGGGGCCGTAGGCGCGGGAATCCAGACTCTCGCCGATGAGGCGGTTGTCGCCCAGCACCCACACCCTGCCGGGCGGCACGCGCAGGGCGGGCTGATCGGAGAGCACGCCGTCGTTGACGTAACTCTCGGCTACTGCTTGCCCGTTCACGACCACCTGCCCGTCCGTGATGGCGACCCTATCGCCGGGCAGGCCCAGCACGCGCTTGATGTTGTAGGGGCGGTGCCGGATGCCCCACACCGTTTCGTAGCTGTAGGGGCTGTCCGCCGGAGCCTTGAAGATGAGGAGGTCGCCGCGCTGTGGGTAAGACGTGGGCAGGCCCCAGGCCTCCAGCCAGCGCGGGTACTTGAGGAGCAGGAGCAGGTCGCCGTCGCGCAGGGTCGGGTTCATGCTGTCGCCGTCCACCCGGGCAAAGGTCGCCACGAAGGTCGTGAAGACCCACACCGGCAGCAGCGCTCCGAGCACCCAGACCCGCCAGAAGGCCCGCAACTCACCGAGCAGATCGCCGCCCGGGGACCGGCGGGAGGGAACGGGCGTCACGCGGGGCATCCTAGCAGCGGGGCCGACAGGGGGACGGGGCGGCAGTCACCCTCCTTCACGCCCGCTTCAGAGTCCGGGACGGGGGGAGGGTGGGGGCTTACGCTGGTCGGCATGACCCAGCAGGAACTGATCGTCGAGAAGTACCAGGAGGGCAACGGCACGCCCGCCTCACCGGGCAAGACCGTCCGCGTCCACTACACGGGCACGCTGCCCGACGGGCGCAAGTTCGACTCCAGCCGCGACCGGGGTGAGCCCATCGAGTTCCCGCTCGGCGTCGGCTACGTCATCCCCGGCTGGGATCAGGGCATCGCGCAGCTCCGGGTGGGGGACAAGGCGCGGCTGACTATTCCCCCGCACCTCGGGTACGGGGCGGCGGGCGTTCCAGGCGTGATCCCGCCGAACTCCACCCTGATCTTCGACGTGGAACTCGTGGACGTGCGCTGAGGCGGGGGCTGCCAGCGGCCAGCTTCCAGACGCCAGCTTTTAGGGCAAAGCGCAAAAATGTCGTCCTGCCGACTTGCAGGGCTGCGCAGCAGAGCGCGAGCGGAGCATCCCCGAACTGGGGGACCCTCCGCTCAGGGTGACGGGTCTTGTGAGCCCCGCCCCAGGGCGATAAGAACGCCCCACCCCGGCAATGGGGTGGGGCGTTCTTGTTTCTGCTCGCCGTTCAGCCGCCGCCCGTGCCCACGTCGTCGTCGCCGACGTTGTTGCCCTGCCCGTCGATGAGGCCCGCCTCCTCCATGCTCAGCTCCGTCGTGCCGGGGCTGTCCTGCACGACGCCGGACTGGGGGGTGGGGGACTTCGTGGCGCTCTCGGAATCGGTGCTGCGCTGGGCCTGGGGGGCGCCCGCGCCCATCTGCTCGTCGTCGCTGCGTCCGGTCATGGGGGGAAGCGTAGGCGTGCCCGAGGGGGGCCGCGTGTGCCGGGCGTGAAGCGGGGTTCACGGCGCCCAATTGACGCTCCGCCGCCTATCCCCCTAAGCTCCCCGCAAAGAAGGAAGATGGTGAGGTCCCTCACGATGGTTGCCGTCACGGGTCTTCCTTCGTTCTCCCGCCCCTCTCCCGACAGGACCCCACCATGACCCCACCCGTCGCCTCCACCCCCCCTCACCTCCTGCTGGGCTCGTGCGACTACCCCGAGCATGTGCCGCGTGACCGCTGGGAGACGTACGCCCGGCAGCAGCGCGACCTCGGCCTGACCTTCGTGCGCCTCGCCGAGTTCGCCTGGAGCCGCATCGAGCCCCGCCCCGGCGAGTTCGACTGGGCGTGGCTGGACGAGGCGGTGGAGGCGTACCACGCCGCCGGACTGCGGGTGGTGCTGTGTACCCCGACCGCGACCCCGCCCGCGTGGCTGATCCGGTCGCACCCCGAAATCCTGCCGTACGACGAGGAGGGCCGGGTCCGGGAGTTCGGCTCACGGCGGCACTACGACTTCGCCTCGCCCGTGTACCGGGAACACTCGCGGCGCATCACCCGGGCCATCGCGGAGCGGTACGGCAACCACCCGGCGGTCGTCGGCTGGCAGACCGACAACGAGTTCGCCTGCCACAACACCGGGAGGAGCTACGGCGGGGCGAGCGCGGCGGCCTTTCCCGGCTGGCTGCGGGAGAGGTACGGCACGCTGGAGGCGCTGAACGAGGCGTGGGGCAACGTCTTCTGGAGCATGGAGTACGACGACTGGGCGCAGATGAAGCCACCCATCCTGACCGTGACGGAGGCGAACCCCGCCCACATCCTCGATTTCTTCCGCTTCGCCTCCGACCAGATCGCCAGCTTCCAGCGAGAGCAGGTCGAGATTTTGCGCGAACGCTCGCCGGGGCGCTTCGTCACCCACAACTTCATGATCTTCGAGAGCGGCTTCGACCACTATGACGTGGCGCGGGGGCTCGACTTCGCCACCTGGGACAACTACCCGACCGGGATGCTGGAATTCTTCGCGGGGCGCATGGTGGGCGAGGACGCCAAACTCCGCTTCGCCCGCACCGGGCACCCCGATCTGGTGGGGTGGAACCACGACGTCTACCGGGGGCTGCTGAGGGGAGCGGGAAGGCTGGGCCGCGAGGGCGAGGGCACCCCGAGCGGCTTCTGGGTGATGGAGCAGCAGTGCGGGCAGGTGAACTGGGCCCCTTTCAACCCCCTCCCCGCCGACGGGGCCGTTGCCCTTTGGACGGCCCAGGCGTGGGCGCACGGGGCCGACGTGGTGAGCTACTTCCGCTGGCGGGCTGCCCCGATGGCCCAGGAAGTCCTGCACTCGGGCCTCCTCCGGCACGACGAGACGCCGGACCGGGGCTACGAGGAAGTGAGGGCGCTCGATCAAAACCTCTTCCCCGTCGGCGAGGTGCCTGCCCGGGTCGCTCTCCTCCACGACTACGAGAGCCTGTGGCTGTATGACGTGCAACCCCACAGCGCCAGCCTGAGCTACTGGGCGCAGACGGTGACGTATTACCGGGCGCTGCGTTCCCTCGGGGTGGACGTGGACATCCTGCACCCGGACGCGGATCTGAGCGGGTACGCGGTCGTCGTGGCCCCGGCGATCACGCTGGCGACCGAGGAACGGGCGGCCCGCTGGTGGACGGCGACGGAGGGCGGCGCCCGGCTGGTCTGCGGACCCCGCACGGGCTTCCGCACGGTGAGCGGGCAGACGTGGGCGCAGGGGCAACCGGGACCGCTCACGGAGCTGCTCGGCGTGAGGCTCCTGCAATTCGACTCGCTGCGGCCCGGCCTGACGCAGAGAATGGCGGGGCCGGACGGAGAGTTCGAGGCCCACGCCTGGGCGGAGAGCTACCGGCTGACGGGGGCAGAGGCCATGTTCACCTACGTCGGCGGCCCGCAGGACGGCCTGCCCGCCGTCACCCGGCAGGGCCGCGCGACCGTCATCGGCGCCCACTCCGAGGCCCTGATCCGCGCCGTGCTGCGGGGCGTGCTGGCCGAGGCGGGGGTCGAGATGGTGGACCTCCCAGACGGGGTGCGCCTCAGCCGCCGGGCGGGCGTGACGCTCGTGCAGAACTGGAACCCGGAGGCGGTGGAGTGGGAGGGCCGGACGCTCGCGCCCGTGAGCTTCGAGGTCGTGGAGACGCCGACCCCGCCGAGTGACGATTCCCGCCCGGCGCAGGTAGGGTAGGCCCATGAACGCGGAGCGACCATGACCCAGCCCTCCCCCACCTTCCACGCCGAGGCCTTCGAGAAGCCCGACGGGCGCGAGCTGACCCTCTACGGCCTGGAACCCGTGCGGGTCGAGTCCGAGATTCCCACCCCCGGCGACCCGGTGCAGGCCCGCCCGGTGATGCGCTGGCACCCCCTGCGCTCCGAGTGGGTGATGTACGCCGCCCACCGCCTCAACCGCACCTTCCTGCCCCCGCCCGACTACAACCCGCTCGCCCCGATCCGGGAGGGAGGCCACCCCACCGAGCTGCCGCGCGGCGTGTACGACCTCGCCGTCTTCGAGAACCGCTTCCCCAGCCTGACCCTCGACGCGCCCGAGCCTGAACCCGTCCCCGACGTGGTGGTGCGGGCGGGCGTGGGCCGCTGCGAGGTCGTCGTTTTCAGCCAGAGCCCGGAAGGCCGCCTCGCCGACCTGACGCCCGAGCAGATGACCCTGCTGATCGAGGTCTGGGCCGACCGCACCACCCGCCTCGCGGCGACGGGCAAGATCAGGAGCGTTCTCGCCTTCGAGAACCGGGGGGTCGAGGTCGGGGTGACCCTGCACCACCCGCACGGGCAGATTTACGCCTACGACCACATCCCGCCCGTGCAGGCGCGGCTGCTCGACTCGGCCCAGGGCTACATGGGGAAGAACGGGCGCCCCTGGCTCGCCGACTTCGTAGCCGGGGAGCGGGAGGCCGGGCTGCGGGTCCTCCACGACGAGGGCGCGGCCCTGAGCGTCGTGCCGCCCTTCGCCCGCTACACCTACGAGACGTGGGTGCTGCCCACCCGCCCCGTCGCCCTGCTGAGCGAGCTGAGCGCGGAGGAGAAGGCCGCCTTCGCCCGGACGCTCAAAGACGCCCTGCTGCGGCTCGACGCCCTCTTCGGGGTGCGGATGCCGTACCTGCTGACCGTCCACCAGGGCCCGGTGGGAGGTGAGCCTCACCCCGAGTTCCCCCTCCACATCGAGATTTACCCCTACCTGCGCGCCCCGGGCCGGATGAAGTACCTCGCCGGGACCGAGCAGGGGGCGGGCGAGTTCGCCAACGACAAGCTGCCGGAGGCGGCGGCGGCAGAGTTGCGAAACCTGACGGTTTAGCCGGGAAGAACCTGCCGGGAGGTCGTCCGTGTTGCGGCGCGGGCGGCCTCACTTCTTACAATGCGCGGGTGACCTCTGCCCCTGCCCTGCCCTGCCCCGTCATCCTCGACGGCGACCCCGGCCTCGACGACGCCATCGCCTGGCTGCTCGCGCTGGCGAGCCCGGAGGAGGTGCGGGTCCTGGGCGTCACGACCGTCCACGGCAACGTCGGCCTGCCCCTCACCACCCGCAACGCCGGGGTGACGCTGGCGCTGGCGGGGGCAGACGTGCCCGTGTACGCCGGGGCGGACCGCCCGCTCGTCCGTTCCCCCCTGACGGCGGCGGCGGTCCACGGGGACAGCGGTCTCCCCGCCGCCGACCTCCCGGAACCGCTCCGGGCGCCCGAGGCCGAACACGCGGTGGACTTCATCGTCCGCACGGCGCGCGAACGGCCCAGCGAGGTCACGCTCGTCGCCACCGGGCCGCTGACGAACGTGGCGCTCGCCTTCCGGCTGGCTCCCGAGCTGCCCGGCCTGCTGCGCGAGGTCGTGTGGATGGGTGGAAGCACCGCCGGAGGCAACCGCACCCCGTCCGCCGAATTCAATGCCCTCGCCGACCCGCACGCCGTCCACATCGTGCTCGGCTCTGGCGTGCCACTGCGGATGTTCGGCCTGAACGTCACCATGCAGGTCATTGCCACCCCGGATCGCCTGGACGCCCTGCGCGCGCTGGGCAACCGGGCGGGGGCTGTGAGCGCCGAACTCCTCACCTTCTACGCCGGGGTGTACCGCGAGCGCTACGGCCTGAGCGGCGGCGCCCTCCACGACCCCGTGGCGGTGGCCGCCGTGCTGCGCCCGGAGCTGTTCGAGATGAAGCCCATGTCCGTGGGGGTCGAGCTTCAGGAGGGCCTGAACTTCGGGCGGACGGTGTGCGACCTGTACGGGGTGACCCGGCAGCCCGTGAACGCCGAGGTCGCCGTGGGGGTGGATGACGAGGGGGTGTTCGGCCTGCTGCTGGAGCGGTTGGGCAGGCTGCCCTAATCCGAGACGTAGACGGCTTCCTCGTCCGGGTCGAGAGGCTCGAAGCGGGCACGAAACGTCCGGAAAGTCTCGTCGCTGATCGGCAGGGCGCCGGGCTGAGCGTTCCGCACCCGCACCCGCCTCAAAGCCTCCCCGCCAGGCAAGGTCAGGGCGTACAGGGTGAGGGGCACCCCGAGCGCGGCGGCCTTCGCGCGCAGGGCGTCCCGGTCGGCTCGCCCCCAAAAGCCGTGGTCGAGGATGACGGGCACGCCGAGGTCGAGGGCGCGCGTCCACTGGGCTTCAATCACAGCCATCACCCGGGCGAAAGCGGGCGGGAACTCCTCGGCGTTCAGGTCGGGGCCGTACAGGGCGACCAGCCACTCGTCGGGCGAGAAGCGCAGCCCCGGGAGGGTGCGCTCCAGCCGCCGGGCAAAGGTGGTCTTGCCGCTCCCGATAAAGCCATGCAGGGCGTGGATACCTGGAGCGGCGCGGTCAGAGCCCGGCACGGATCGGCACCCCCTCCCCCCCCGGCAGCCGGTACGCGGCCAGGGTGCGGGTCGTCAGGTCGGCGATGACGTACGGCACCGGGTACGCGGCGAGCCGGAGGTCGGTGGGGCTGGGCGAGGCCGGGCCGCGCGGGTGGCTGTGGTACAGCGCGACCAGCGTCAGGCCGCCCGCGTGCATGGCCCGCAGCGCCCGCAAGAGGTGGCCGGGGTCGGCGAGGTAGTTGCGCTCCGGCTCGGCGGCGATGTTGGGCAGGGGGTAGAGGGCGACCGCCTCCGCCTCCCCGTCTCGGGCGTGGCCGCCGAGCGCCCCGACGCACTCGCGGGGGGCCTCGCGCCCGGCGTGCTCCCACAGGGCGTGCGCGAGCGGCGGGGGGAGGATCAGGGCCACCCGGGCATTATCGGGCCGGGGCGGGGGCGCGGCGATGGTGCCCTGGTCCACAGAGCTTCCGATCCCAAAAACGCCCGCTGGGCGCGGCGGCGGGAAGTCTCCGGTGGGTTACAATTCTGTCCATGGCGAAGGCTCGTGCAAAAAGCGCTCCTCCCGCGAACCGCTTTGACGGAGAGGCGCTGGGGCTGGTGCTGTTCGCGCTGGGAATCTTCCTGGCGGTCACGCTGACCCTGCCCCAGATCGCGGAGGGCGGGTTCATGACACAGGCGCACGCGGCGCTCACCGGGTGGCTGGGGTGGGGGGCCTACCTCCTGCCCGTGGTGCCCATCGCGTACGGGGTGCTGGTGTTCCTGGGACGGGACCTGAAGGGGCTCACCCGCCGGGTGCTCGGCGGGGTGGTCGTGGTGGCCTCCCTCCTCGCGCTGCACGAGGTCTTCTCCCCCGGCGCGGCGGGCGAGGGGGCGGCATGGCTGATGGGTCCGCTGGTCAGCGCCCTGGGCTACGCGGCGGCCCTCTTCCCGCTCGTGACGCTGACCCTGGGTTTGGAGGTCATGCTGCGGCTGCGGCCCCTCACGCTGCTCAAGGCCCTGTTCCGGCGCCTGAGCGTGCTGCTGGGCGGCGCGACCACCCGGGTGCAGGGGGTTATCGAGACCCGGCAGGAGGGGCGCGAGGCGGCGCGGGCGCGGGCGGGCGTGCGGCAGGGGCTGGCGGCCCAGGCCCGCGACGTGGAGGCCCTGCGCCGCCTCTACCCCGAGGCCCGCGAGCTCGGCACGCTCGACGAGGAGGTCCGCTCGGCCCGCCGCGAGGTGCGCGGGCTCGACGAGTCCGGCCTGAAGGGCATGGAGGGCGAGCTGGGAAGGTGGCGCGAGAGCCTGGGCACCTTCGCCCGGGGCGCCGCCCGCGACCTGCGCGAGGCCGTCTCCCGCGAGGCCCCCGACGCGGGCGCCCAGGCCGAGGCCGTGGCGAACGAGGTCCGGGGGGGCAGGCACGAGCTGAGCATCGAACTCCCCAGCACCCTGGCGAGCGGCGCCCTGGAACGCCTGCGCCGCAACATGGTCGCCGACCTGCACCGGCTGGCGGGACGGGCCGGAAAGCTGGAGCGCGAGCGTCAGGCGGCCCTCAAGACCCTCGCCAAGGCGGACGCGGCCACCCTGACCCGTGAACTTCCCGCGCACCGCGAGCGCGAGCGGGCGTGGCGCGACCTCGCCGAGGACTTCACCGCGTGGCGGGAGCGCGAGCGGCACTACCCCGGCTGGCCCGACCTCGCGGCGGCCTTCGACCGCGCCCCGACGGAGATCGCCGCCACCCTCGCCGAGGCGCTGGCCGGGGACCCCGACGGCACCCTGAGGGCCCAGGAGGAGTGGCGGGGCCGCCTCGCCCGCGCCCAGGAGGAGGCGCTGGAGCGGGTGCAGTTGATGGCGGTGGGCTCCGCCGAGACCCCGGCCCTCGACTTCGACTTCACGGGGGAGACCCCCGTGCGGGGGGGCACGGTGAACCTCAGCGAGGAAAAGCAGCGGGCCCCCCTCTCCCCTCCCCCGTCCACCACCGTCATCGGCGCCATGCCCCCCCGCCCCTCCGAGCCGCTGCTGGGCGGGGCGGGCGTGCAGGCGAGCGCCCCCCCCCGCCGCGCCGCCCAGGCCACGCTGGAGGAGCCGGAGGAGGAGAGCGACGCCCCCTGGGAGAGCGCCAAGCCCGAACGCCGCCGCCCCTCGCAGGGGGCGGTGGACCTCGCCCTCCCCGGCCACGAGCTGCTCGACCCCCTGCCCGTGGGCACGGTGAACCCGGCGCAGCTCGATGTGGCGGCGCGGCAGCGGGCGGCGGTGATCGACCAGACGCTGCGGCACTTCGGCCTCCAGGCGAGGGTGGTGGACTTCGCGCGGGGTCCGACGGTCACCCGCTACGAGATCGAGCCCGCCCCCGGCGAGAAGATCAGCCGCATCGCCTCGCTGTCGAACGACCTCGCCCGGGCGCTGGCGGTCGGCGGGGTGCGCGTCGAGGCCCCGGTCCCCGGCAAGAGCGTGATCGGCTTGGAGGTCCCCAACACCGAGCGTGAGCCCGTGACCTTCCACCAGGCGGCAGCTTCCTCCACCTTCCGGGGCACGCGCGCCAAGCTCCCGATCATCCTGGGCAAGAGCATCGACGGCGAGCTGATGGTCGGCGACCTCGCCAAGATGCCGCACCTATTGATCGCGGGCTCGACGGGCTCGGGCAAGTCGGTGTGCGTGAACACGTTGATCACCTCGCTGCTGTACCGCTACCTGCCGACCGAGCTGCGCTTCCTGATGGTGGACCCCAAGATGGTCGAGCTGACCCCCTACGACGGCATCCCCCACCTCGTGCGGCCCGTGGTGACGAACCCGATGGACGCGGCGGGCGTGCTGCTCGGCGCCGTGGCGCACATGGAGCGGCGCTACAAGATGATGAGTCAGGTCGGCGCGAAGAACTTGGAGCAGTACAACGCGAAGATGCGCCAGGTCGGCGACCCGGAACTTCCCCAGCTCGTGATCATCATCGACGAGCTGGCCGACCTGATGATCACCTCGCCCAAGGAGGTCGAGTCGGCGATCATGCGCCTGGCGCAGATGGCGCGCGCGACGGGGATGCACCTCGTCCTGGCGACCCAGCGCCCCAGCGTGGACATCCTGACTTCCCTGATCAAGGTGAACGTGCCCGCGCGCGTCGCCTTCGCGGTGAGTTCCAGCCACGACTCGCGCACGATCCTCGACGCGGTGGGCGCCGAGCGGCTGACCGGCATGGGCGACATGCTGTTCTACCAGCCCGGATTGATCAAGCCCCTGCGTCTCCAGGGCCCCTACATCTCCGAGGTGGAATCGGCACGCGTCACCGACGAATTGCGGCGCCAGGTCTTCGACGACGTGTTCGTGGAGGAGTACGGGGCGGACTTCGACGGCACCGTCTCGGCGAGCGGCCCCACGACCGACAAGGCGAACATGGACTTTTCCGACCCCCACCTGCGCCAGGCCGCGTTGATCTGCATTGAGGAGGGGCAGGGCAGCGTCTCGCGCCTACAACGCCGCCTTTCGGTGGGCCACGCCCGGGCGGGCAAGCTGATGGACATGCTGGAGGCGATGGGCATCGTCTCCAAGCACCAGGGCAGCAAGCCGCGCGAGGTGCTGATCACCGAGGCCGACTTGCCCGAGTATTTCGGTCGGTAGGGCGACGGGTGCCGGGAGGGCGGGGAGGGAACGGGCTTCCCCGCCCTCCTCCTGTGCCCTTCCCCGGCGGTGCCGGAGGCCAGCGGCGCGCATGAACCTCGCGTGAGGACTCGGCAAAACGGTGCGGGAAGTTCGTTTAGGTGTTCTGTCTGAACCGCTACCGAAGTTGCTTTTCACGGGAGTGTGGTGAACATTGGGAAGCGGACATTTCAATCCAGAGGTGAGTTCATGAAGAAGCAAACCAGCCTGATCACGCTCAGCCTGCTGCTCGCCACGCCTGCCCTGGCGGGGGGCGGCGGCGCCCCTGCCGCGCGGCCCGCGACGGGCGCGGCGTGCCAGCCCATCGCGCAGCTCATCACGAACGACCCCCAGTTCAGCACGCTGCTGACGGCGGTGCAGGCGGCGGGCCTCGCCGAGACGCTCTCCAGCGGGCAGTACACGGTCTTCGCGCCGACGAACGCGGCCTTCGCCAAGCTGCCCAGCGACACGCTCGCGGCGGTGCTCAACGACCCCGAGCAGCTCCGCGCCGTGCTGCTCTACCACGTGGTGCCCGGCAAGGTCACCGCCCAGCAGGTCCGGAGTGTGCGCAGCGTCCGCACCGCGCAGGGCGGCACCCTGACGGTCAGCGTGTCGGGCAATACGGTGCGGATCAACAACGCGAACGTGACCCGCGCGGACATCAATGCCTGCAACGGCGTCGTTCACGTGATCGACGCGGTGCTCGTGCCCCCGGCCGCCGCCGCGCCTGCGGCCACGACTCCGGCCCCGGAGCCCGCTGCCACCCCGGCCGCGACCACCCCGGCCCCAGCCGAGTCGGCTCCCGCCGCCACGGCGACCGAGACCACGACTCCGGCCGCGACGGCCCCCGCCGCCGTGACCGGGTTCGACGTGAGGAGCATTCCCTCGCGGCCCCTGGGTGGCGCGACCGCGAGCACGACCGGCGCGGCCACGACGACCACCGATGCGGCGGCGACCACGACCACCACGGCGACCGAGACCACGACGACGACCGATACGGCGGCGAGCGGGACCACGGCGACGGGCACCGCCACGACCACGACGGACGCCACGACCACCGACGCGGCGGCGACCACGACCGGCACCGCGACCACGGACACGACCGCGAGCGCCGACACCTCGCAGGCGGCCCAGGCGAACACGCTTTACGACGTGATCGTGGCCGACGACCGCTTCAGCACGCTGCGCGACCTGCTGAGCGACGCGGGGCTGACCGAAACCCTCACGACGGGCGAGTACACCGTGTTCGCCCCGACGAACGAGGCCTTCGCCGCCGTGCCCGCCGACACGCTGGCCGCACTCGCCAGCAACCCTGAGGCGCTGCGTCAGGTGCTGTCCTACCACGTCGTCGCGGGGCGCCAGACCGCCCAGCAGCTCGCGGGCGCAACCCAACTCACGTCCGCCGAGGGCAGCGCCCTGCCCCTGAGCCTGAACGGCACCACCCAGCAGGTGGGTACCGCCACCGTCAGCGAGACGATCACCACCGCCAGCAACGGCACGATCTTTGTGATCAATCAGGTGCTGTTGCCGCCTAACTTCACGCTCCCGGCCGCCACCGACACCGCCGCCACGACCACCACCGACGCGGCAGCGGGCACGGCCACGACGGGCACGACCGGGACGACGGGTACGGCAGGCACAACCACGACCGGGACCACCGGAACCGCGACCACGGGGACCACGGCGACCGGAACGACGGGCACCGTCGCCACCGGGACGACCACGGGCACCAGCACGACCACCGGCGCCACGACGACGGGCACGGCGACCGGCACCGCGGCCACGGGCACGACCACGCCTCCGGTGGCGACGCCTTCGAGCGCTCCCGGCACCGGGCCGAACTCCAGCGTGGCGACCTCCTCGCGCAACACCACCTCTCTCGCCACCCTGATCGCCAGCGACGACCGCTTCTCGACGCTCGCGCGGCTGGTACAGGCGGCGGGACTGACCGAAACGCTTTCCGGCGGGGACTTCACCATCTTCGCGCCGACCAACGACGCCTTCCTCAAGCTGGCGCCGAGTGACCTGAACGCCCTGGCCGCCGACCCTGCCCGGCTGCGTCAGGTGCTGCTGTACCACGTGGTGCCCACCCGCGTGACCGGCACCGCGCTGGCGAGCGCCACGCAGCTTACGAGCGCCCAGTCGGGCGTGCTGACGGTCTCGCGCGAGGGCACCGGCGGGGAGCTGCGCACCCGGGTCGGCAACGCGACCACCACGGGGCTGGTCCAGCCCGGTGACGTTCTCACCACCGGCAACGGTGTCCTCTACGTGATCGACACCGTGCTCCTCCCGCCCGCCCCCTGATCGTCCCCTCCAGAACGCGGACCTTCGCTGACGATGGGCGAGCCCCTGACCCAGCGATCCCGATGAGCACGCTCGCCCCCGAGAGGGGGAACCCCCGGAGGAAGCACATGCAGGCACACGACGGAGTGACCCGGAAAGACAGCGGACAGCGGCCCATTCTCCTCCTGACGGCGGGGCTGTTGACGGCCCTCGGCCTCATGGCCTGTGCCCCGGCGGCCTCGACCGGCATGATGGGGACCGGCACAAGCACCACGGCGGCGACGGGAACGGCCAGCGGGACCACGACGACGGAAACCGCCACCACGGCGACGACGGGTACGACGACCGGCACCGCGGCCACGGGGACGACCGGCACCGCCACCACCGGAACGACAGGGGCGGCGACCGGTACCACCGCAACGGGCACCACGGCGACCGCCACGACTCCGCCCCCGGCGGCGACCCCCTCCAGCTCTCCCGGCACGGGCCCGAACTCCAGTGTGGCGACGAGTGCTCGCAACGACGCCACCCTCGCCACCCTGATCGGCAGTGACGACCGCTTCACGACCCTCAACCGGCTGATCCAGCAGGCTGGTCTGGCGGAGACCCTGGCGGGCGGCCAGTACACCGTGTTCGCCCCCACCAACGACGCTTTCCTCAAGCTCGCCCCCAGCGACCTGAGCGCGATCACCTCCGATCCGGTCCGGTTGCGGCAGGTCCTGCTCTACCACGTGACCCCGAGCCGGGTGACGGGCACAGCGCTCGCCAGCATCTCCCGGATCGCGAGCGCCCAGTCGGGCCTGCTGGAGGTTACCCGCTCGGCGACGCGGACGACCATCGGCAACACGGCGACCTCGGCGATCATCGAGCCCGGCGCCTCCATCGACACCGGCAACGGCGTCTTGTACGTGATCGACACCGTGCTGCTGCCCCCCACCCGCTGAGCCTTCCCGCTCCTTGCGAAAGCCGTCCGCCCCGCGCGGGCGGTTTTTGTTGAGCCGGGGGTCAGTGCAGGGGATGCTGCCGCAGGAAGGCTGCCCAGGTGCGCTCGTCGCGGGGGTACTCGTGCGCCTCCGTCCACATCCAGTAGGGGGTGTAGAGGCTGCGGGCGGTGCGCAGCTCGTCCCGGAAGATCTCGGCGCTCAGGCCCCCCGCCGCGTGCAGCCCGCTCGTCTCAAAGCGGCGCAGCACCGGCTCCACGTCGTAGGGGACGGCGCGGAATTCGGGCTGCCAGCCCCGCGGCGTGGCCGTCAGCAGGAGATACTGGGCGCGGCGGTCCCCGTTGGCCGGGGCTCCCACCGCGCCGGTATTCAGCACCAGCACGCCCCCCCGCTCGGCCTGCGCGGGCCTGTGGATGTGCGAGCCGACGAGGACGCCCGCCCCGCCCGCCAGCTCCCGCACCCGCTCCGCGCCGGTCCGCTCGCTCAGGCTCTCGCGGTAGTGGGCGGGCGTGCCGTGGGCGACAAGGACCTCCGGGAGGCCGGATTCCCGCAGCGTGACGGTCAGCGGCCACTCCCCCGGCACGTCCAGCAGCCCCGCCCGGTCGAGTTGCCCGGCGCTCCACTCGGTCGCGCCCCAGAAGGGATCGGCAAACCACTCGGGCGGCAGCGTCTCCGAGCGGGTGTGCCACAGCCGCAATAGGTCGTCGTGGTTGCCCAGGGTAAAGGTCACGTCGTCCCGGCCCAGCAACAGCCCCAGCGCCTCGGCGGAGTCCGGCCCCCGGTTCACCACGTCGCCGTTGACCACGATGCGGTCCACCCCCTGACGGTCGATGTCGGCCAGGACGGCGCGCAGGGCGTCCGCGTTTCCGTGGATGTCGGCGATCAGGGCGACGCGCACGGGGGGCATTGTAGGGGAGCGGTCAGCTTTCAGCCAGAAAAGCCTCAGAGGGTAAGCTGACGGCTGAAAGCTGAGGGCTGAGGGCTCTATCCTTTCCCCCATGATTGACGCCCTCGTGGGAAACACGCCCCTGGTGCAGCTCCGGCGGGTGGTCGAGCCGGGGATGGCCGACGTGTTCGTGAAGCTCGAAGGCCTGAACCCGGGCGGCAGCATCAAGGACCGCACGGCGCTGGGCCTGATCGAGGACGCCGAGCGGCGCGGGGTCCTGGGGCCCGGCGGCACCATCGTCGAGCCGACGAGCGGGAATACGGGCATCGGGCTCGCGCAGGTGGCGGCGGCGCGGGGGTACAAACTCATCCTCTGTATGCCCGCCCAGATGAGCGAGGAGCGCAAGCGGACCCTGCAAGCCTACGGGGCCGAACTCGTCCTCACCGACCCCGAGCGCCGCATGATCGCCGCCATCGAGGAGGCGGAGCGCATCTCGCAGGAGACGGGCGCCGTCATGGTCGGCCAGTTCACCAACCCCGCCAACCCCGCCGCCCACGAGCGCACCACCGGCCCCGAGCTGTGGGCGCAGATGGAGGGCCGCGTCGACGCCTTCGTCTTCGGCTCGGGCACGGGCGGCACGATCAGCGGGGTGGGCCGCTTTCTCAAACGGCAGGACCCGGGGGTGAGGGTGGTCGCCGTCGAGCCCGCCCGCTCCAACGTCCTGAGCGGCGGCGAGCGCGGCGAGCACGGTTTTCAGGGCATGGGCCCCGGCTTCATCCCCGAGAACCTCGACCGCTCGGTGATCGACGAGATCATCCCGGTCTGGGAGGAAGACGCCTACCCCCTGGCCCGGCGCCTCGCCCGCGAGGAAGGCGTCTTCGTGGGCATGAGCAGCGGCGCGATGGCCTGGGCCGCGCTGGAGGTGGCCCGCCGTCTGGGGCCGGGCAAGCGGGTCGCCACCATCGCCTGCGATACGGGCGCGCGTTACCTGACGACCAGCCTCTTCAGTGGCGGCCCCGGCACCCCCAAGGGCTACAAGCCCTACTCCCGCGAGCGAGTGGAGGAGGCGGAGAGGGTCGTGGGCTGAGGCGGGAGGCGGAGGGGGTGGGGAAAGTCACTCGATCTCGACTCAGAGACCTGCTCGCGGAAGGGGTGAGCGGGCGCGGCGTCCCAGAGCCAGAGGGAATATCCAGACAGTCTTCCCCCCGCCGCGCTGGTGGGGCGTTTCATTTCACCTCCTCCCGGCCTCCCCCCTCAAGGGGGAGGAGTCAAAACAACACGCCCGCTTGAGTCACCCAGCGAAGAAGGCCGCCCGGAACATCTGGACGGCCCTCTCCTTCTCTTTCGGCTGACGGCTGAGAGCTGACCGCTCCTCCCCTACCGCCGCCCACCCCCGAACATCCCGATCAGGTCGTCGAGCGCGTTTCCGTCGCCGTCGCGGTCGAGGACGTTGTTGAGGGTGCCGATCATGCCGCCCATGTTGCCCGCGCCGCCGCCCATCTGGCCGGTGCCGACGTGGCCGGGCTGGCCCAGCGGATTCTGGTCGTACCCGGTCTGACCCGAAGGATCCCGGGTGTAGTCGGAGATCATGGGCCCACCGAGCACCTCGCCCTGAGTCTGCCTCGGGTCCTGAGCGTATCCGGACTGGCCGTACGGGTCCTGGGAGTAGCCGGGAATCACGGAGCCACCGCCCAGCACGCCGCCCTGCGTCGGCGTCTGCCCCTGACCACCCCCGAGCATCCCCCCGAGGCCGCCGCCCATGCCGCCCCCCAGCATTCCGCCGAGGATGCTGCCGATGTCGAAGCCGCCCGCGCCGCCCATCTGGCCGCCACCCATCTGGCCGAAGCCGCCGCCCTGACCCTGCCGCTGGCGGCTGAGGTAACCGAGCACCAGGGGCGCGGCCATCGCCAGCACCTGCATCGCGAGTTGCGGGTCAATTCCGGCGCGGCGGCTCACGGCGTTCGCGGCGGCCTGCTGCTGGTTGCCGAAAACGTGCCCGAGGATGTTCTGGCCCTGGTACGGATCGGGCGCCTGTCCCTGGCCGAACAGGTCGAGGGCGCTGCCGTCATGCTGGTCGAGGGCCCCCGACAGGGCCTGCGCCCCGCCCGGCTGCTGCGCGTTGCGGGTCATCGCGCCGAGGAGCAGGGGCACGGCGGCCTCCAGGGCGGCCTGCGTCTGGTTGGGGCTGGTGCCGAGGCGGTTGCCGACCGTCTGCTGCGCCTGACCCATGCCGCCGAGCATGTTGAAAATGTCCATCATGGTGGGTTCCTCCTTGAGGGTGGGTGTAGGACGTGGTAACCGTCAGATAGCCTAGCCTCCACCTCTCGCCCGGGGGACTGAGGAGGATTGAGGGTTTCCTGACCTCCGCCGTGTGGGGTCAGGCGATGGTGCGGCACGTTGATGGAGGGAGTTTGTCAGGAACAGAGCCCGTAAGCTGAAGCTTGGTACGGAGGAAGTCGGTCTGAGGTTCGATTCGAAGGCACAACGCACACGACGGGCGAGGCTCCGGCGCCGGGTTCTGCCGAGCCTGTGGCTGGGGACGACGACGTGGTTTTGCACGCTGGCGCTGCTGTCAGACCCCGCACTCGATGTCACGACTGGCCTCAGAGGGCTGGCCCTGGGCGTCCTTGCCTCTGGCTGGTGGCGGGTCTGGGGGGCGAGCCGAACGAGCGCCTCAGGTTGGGTGGAAGTTCTGCTGACAACCCAGGTGGCGCTGACGCTCGCTTGGGGATGGCCGAGGTCTGCCATTTCCCCGGTCACGTCGCGGCCAGCGACACGCGAGGATCTGCTCGCATGGGGCATGATCCTTCTCACCCTGCTCCTCTTCGTGGGAGCCGTGATCTACCTCCGCCTGCCGCGCCGAGAGGAATGAGCCTTTGACTTCCCCCCTCCCCCCCGCCTTCTTCGACCGCGACCCCACGCGCGTCGCCCGCGAACTGCTCGGTTCAACCCTCGTGCGCGTCCTGCCCGGCGGCGAGCGGCTCGCGGGCCGGGTGGTGGAGGCCGAGGCGTACGACTGCCCCCGCGATCCCGCCTGCGCCGCCGGACGCTTCCACCTCGTCCGCACCGTGGCGATGGCGATTGCGCCCGGTCACTGGCTCTTCTGGTCGGCGCACGGCCACCCCCTGCTGCAAGTCGCCTGCCGCGAGGAAGGGGTGTCGGCAAGCGTCCTGATCCGCGCCCTGGAACCCGTGGAGGGCCTGGGCACCATGCTCACCCACCGTCCCGTGACCCGCGAGCGCGACCTGACGAACGGCCCCGCCAAGCTCGTCTACGCCCTCGGCCTCGACCCGGCGGCGGTGGCGGGCCTGCCCGTGAACGGCCCCACCCTGCACCTCCTCCCCGGCGAACCCCTGCCCGACGAACGGGTGGAGGTCACGGCCAGGGTCGGCATCCTGGCGGGGAAGAACCTGCCGTGGCGCTTCCTGATCCGGGGCAATCCCTGGGTCTCACCCGGGGTGCCGAGCATGGACCTCAGCGCGGGGCTGATGGGTGAGGGCCTGCCCGGCGCCTCCCACTGAAATGATCGTGTTTGGGGCCTATTCGTAGGCTGGAAGGGTGCAGACCTCCTCACCTCGGCCACCCAGTCGTCACACCGTTGGGGTGGAACCGGGGACGGCTCCACCCTCGCAGGGGCCGAAGACGCCGCGTGGTGCATTTGGGCGGCTTCCTTTCTCGTACCTGACCTGCGCCCCCTTTACTCTGGGCCTGCTGTTTATGGTGTCGTACAAGATGGCCCACGAGGCCCAATTCGCGCTGGCGCCTAAGGTCTTCATCACCGGAACGGTGACGGCGGTGGACCTTCCGGAGCCCGGACGACGACACCCAAGTTACATGGTGAGCGTGCGTCTTAAAGACAACCGTATGGTTCAGCTAGGGAACAGGTACGCAAGCGGTCACGAGCCTCGATTGGGGCTGACCCTGGCCCTGAGCTGCACCCAGCAGGCAGGGTGCCGCGACGCTTCCAGGCAGAGGCCCTATCCCGGGTGGCTGTTCTGGATCAGCTTCCTGCTTGTGCTCGGCGCATTCAATGGCCTTGTTCTCTGGTCGCTGTGGCGAGCGTGGAGGGCCGAGCACTCCGGGTAAGATTCACGTCTTCCCCAGCAGGTACGCCTTGGGGTGATGCCCGCCGCTGTACACCTGGAAGAGCTCGCGGGCGTGCCACCCCGTCTGCTCACGCAACAGCCGCTCGAACAGCCTGATCTCGTGGGTGAGGACCACCAGGCGCCCGTGGCGGCTGCACAGGCGGTGCATCTCGGTCAGGAAGGCGGGGTACAGGGCCGCGTTGGCGCGGTGGTCGCCGATGGCGTCTCCCCAGGGGAGGTCGGAGACGATCAGGTCGAAGGAGCGCGCGGGGAGGCCAGTCTGGAGGGCGTCCACCTGGGCGACCTCGACCTCGCGCCCGGCGGCCTGGAGGTTGGCGCGGGCGCACTCGACGGCGCGGGGGTCGGTGTCCACCCCCACCATCGACGTGTAGGGGCCGAGCAGGGCCCGCTCGACGAGGAGGGTGCCGCTGCCGCTCATGGGGTTGAAGATGCGGTCCTCCTCGCGCTGCCCGGCGAGCTTGTGGAGGGCGAAGGCGACCGTCGCGTTCAGGCCGCCCCCCAGGTTGCACACCCGCCACGCGCGGGCGGAGAGGGGCCGGGGCGTGATACGCGCGAGAACCTCCCAGCCGGGGCCGTCCTCCTGCGGGCGCAGCCGGATCAGGAGTTCGCCCTCCCCCGGGTCGAAGGGGAGGTCCAGGGCCGATTGCAACTCGTCCGCGATGCGCGCCATCACGCTCGACTCGCGCCCCGCCGCCGCCAGCCGGAAGGAGCGGTGACCGCCGAGGCGCACCACCTCGCCCAGGTAGGCCGTCAGCTCCCCAAACTGCTGGTGCCCCAGCAGGCCGCGCGGGCGGGGCACGTCCCAGGCCTGCACCCGGGAGACGGCGACCGAGCCGCGCAGCCGGGTCAGTCGCTCGGGGTCGCCGGGGTACCAGAAGCGCGGGCCGCGGATATCGCGCGCCAGGGGGACGGCCGCCAGTTCCGCCGCCGCGACCTCCTCCAGGCCGGGCAGGGCCTCGGTGACGTACTCGTGGGCGGGCTGGCGGGCGCGGTGGTCTCCCTGGGGGCGCCTCGGGCGGTGGGGGCGGGAACTTCCGGAGCGGGGGGGACGCGGCATAGCAGGGCAGTATAGAGGGCGGGGGGCCGGTGATAGAATCGCCCGTTTCCCTATGTCACTTCCCCCTCCCCCCCGAACGTCCGTTGACTCGGCGGCGCGCGTCCGCAAAGGCCCCCTCTCGCGGATCGGCTCGCGGGTCAGTCCGCCGCAACTGATCGCGCTCTCGTTCGCGGTGGGCATCCTGGTGGGGGCGGCCCTGCTCACCCTGCCGCTCACGCACGGGCCGGGCCGCGGCGTGACCTTCCTGCAAGCCCTCTTCACCGCCACGAGCGCCCTGTGCGTGACGGGCCTGAACGTCGTGGACCCGGCGCGCGACTTCAACCGCCTCGGGCAGGTGGTCATCCTGATCCTGATTCAGGTCGGCGGGCTGGGGATCATCACCTTCGGGACCGTCTTCGCGCTCCTCACCCGGCGGCGGGTGAACTACAGCGAGCGTATCCGGCTGGCCCAGCAGGTCAGCGCCTTCAGCGCGGGCGACGTGGTGCCGCTGATCCGCAACATCTTCCTCTACACCTTCGTGATCGAGGGGGTCGGCGCCCTGCTCCTCGCCCTGCGCTTCGTGCCGCTGGAGGGCTGGGGGCGGGGGCTGTTCTACGCGGTCTTCCACTCGGTGAGTGCCTTCAACAACGCGGGCTTCGCGCTCTACAGCGACAACTACCTGCGCTTCGTGGGGGACCCCCTGGTGAGTCTGGTCACCGCCTTCCTCATCATCCTGGGCGGGCTGGGCTTTCTGGTGCAGCTCAACGTGGTCGCGCACCTGCTGAGTCCCCGGCGCCACCGCCTGCTCGTCCACAGCAAGCTCACCCTGACGATGACGGGGGTGCTGCTGCTCGTCGGCACGCTGACCTACCTGGGGCTGGAGTGGAACAACCCGCGCACCCTCGCGCCGCTGGGGCTGGGAGACAAGCTGCTCGCCTCCTTTTTCCAGAGCGTCGTGACCCGCACGGCGGGGTTCAACACGCTCGACTACGGGGCGATGGGGCTCGCCACCCTCTTTATTTCCATCATCCTGATGTTCATCGGGGCGAATCCCGGCTCGACGGGCGGCGGCATCAAGACGAGCACCTTCTACGTGATGATGGCCTCGGCCTGGAGCATGGTGCGGGGCCGGGGCGAGGTCGTGCTGTTTGGCCGCCGCATCGACCGCGAGACGGTGATCCGGGCGATGACGGTCGGGCTGCTGAGCATCGGGCTCGTGAACACCATGTTCATCCTGCTGCTGGTGTTCAACACCAACCCGAACATCCTCTTCGTGCAGCTCTTCTTCGAGGCGGTGAGCGCCTTCGCCACCGTGGGCCTGAGCATGAACGCCACGCCGCTCCTCAACCCCGCGCAGGAGGTCATTCTGATCCTGCTGATGTACCTCGGGCGCATCGGGCCGCTGACCTTCGCGGTGGCCTTCAACAGCCGGGAGGCGGCCGACCTCGTGCGCTACCCGGCGGAAAAGGACATCCTGATCGGGTAACCATGCTGATCCCCCTGCCCCGTGCCCCGCGCCCGTCCGGCCCGCCCCGGCGCTCGCTGATGTCGCGCTTCACGCCGCCGCAGCTCATCGCCGTGGTGTACCTGATCGGCATCGCGCTGGGAACGGCGCTGCTCCACCTTCCCGGCGTGACCGCCCCCGGCGCGGCGCTGAACACCGTCGACCGCCTCTTTACCGCCACGAGCGCCATCTGCATCACCGGGCTCGTCGTGGCGGACACCGGGGAGACGTTCACGCGGGCGGGGCAGGTCGTCATCCTGGTGCTCTCGCAGATCGGCGGGCTGGGCATCCTGACCTTCGGGACGCTGTTCGCCTTCCTGACCGGGCGGCGGGTGAACTTCACCGAGCGCCAGCACCTCGTCCAGCAGATCAACGCGCTCGACGTGGGCGGTGTGGTGCAGCTCATCCGCATCATCTTCCTGTACACCTTCGTCGCGGAGGGGGCAGGCGCCGTGCTCCTCGCCCTGCGCTTCGTGCCGCAGTTCGGGTGGGGCGAGGGGCTGTATCAGGCGGTCTTCCACGCGGTGAGTGCCTACAACAACGCGGGCTTCGTGGTCGTGCCGGGCGGGATGGGCCAGTACGTGGGCGACCCCCTCGTCAGCCTGACGATCAGCGGATTGATCATCCTGGGCGGGCTGGGCTTTCTGGTGCAGCTCAACGCCGTGACCCACCTGCTGAACCCCCGGCGCAACCGGCTGCTGGTGTATTCCAAGCTCACCCTGCTGACGACCGGGGTGCTGCTCCTCGTGGGGATGGTCCTTCTGCTCGTGCTGGAGTGGGCGAACACGCGCACCCTCGGGCCGCTGGACGCGCCCACCAAGCTCCTCGCCGCCTTCTTCCAGAGCGTGACGCCGCGCTCGGGGGGCTTTGCCACGGTGGACATCGCGGCGATGACGAGCGCGAGCCTCTTTCTCCTGATCGCCCTGATGTTCGTCGGCGCCAACAGCGGCTCGACGGGCGGCGGGATCAAGACGAGCACCCTCGCCATCCTCGTCGGCAGCGCATGGAATATGGTGCGCGGGCGCGGCGACCTGATCGTCTTCGGGCGGCGGGTCGAGCCGGAAAACCTCGTGCGGGCGGGCACCGTCACCACCCTCTATACCCTGCTGGTGGCGACGGCCTGTTTTGCGCTGCTCGCCACCAACCCGCAGATCGGCTTCACCCACCTGCTGTTCGAGACGGTGAGTGCGGCGGCCACCGTCGGCCTGACCATGAACACCACCCACCTCATCAACGACCCCGGCCTGGTGATCCTCAGCGTGCTGATGTACCTCGGGCGCATCGGCCCCCTCACCTTCGCCACCTCCTTCAGCCTGCGCGGCGGGCAGGGGCGGGGCGTCCAGTACCCGCCGGAACGGGACATCCTGGTGGGGTGAGGGGGGAGCTTTCAGCGGTCAGCAATCAGCAAAAGGAGCTGACGGCTGACCGCTGAGAGCTGAAGGCTGCTAGCCTGTCCCCGGAGAGATGACGCCCGAATGAAGACCAAACAATGCCTGGTGATCGGCCTGGGCCGCTTCGGCTCTGCCGTCGCCACCACCCTCTACGAGATGGGCCACGAGGTCGTCGCCATCGACCACAACGAGGACAACGTGGAGCGGGTGATGAACCGGGTCACCCACGCCGCCATCGTGGACGCCACCGACGAGCGGGCGCTGCGTTCAATCGGCGCCGCCGACTTCGACGTGGTGGTCGTCGCCATCGGCACCGACGTGCAGGCGAACATCCTCGCCACCATGAACGCCAAGAGCCTCGGCGCCCCCTACGTCGTCACCAAGGCCGTGGACGAGATGGCGCGGCGGGTGCTGGAGCGGATCGGGGCCGACCTCGTGATCCGGCCCGAGCACGACATGGGGGTGAGGCTCGCGCGGCAGATCGCCACGCCGAACATCGTGGACACGCTCGACCTGGGGGGGGACTACGCCATCGTCGAGATCGAGGCGAACGAGCGGCTGCGGGGGTCGCTGCGGGATCTGAACCTGACGGGGCGGTTTGGGGTGCAGGTCATTGCCATCAGCCGGGCGGGGAAGGTGGAGGTGACGCCACGGGCGGAGGATGCGCTTCGGCCGCACGACAAGCTGGTGGTGATCGGGACGGGGCACAGTTTGGATGAGTTGCGGCGGTATCTGGGGGAGTGAGGGGGGCAGGGCGACTTGCTCCGTTTACCCCCACCCCCCAGCCCCCTCCCCCCAGGGGGGGCAGGGGGAGCGGCGCTGCGCTGGGCAAGGGTAAACGGGCGGCGTGGGTGGACGGGTTCTTGCAAGCGGAAGGTCTGATCTTGTCGCGTCCCATCGGCTCGCCCACCGTCTCGCTGCGCGAGCCGACGTGGCCGTGGGCCAGGGGCGTTGAGTCATGAGCCCTCATAGGGCGTCCAGATTGACGGTTTGAAAGAGCAACAGCTTCAGCTTCTTTTCTCCCTCTCCCCTTGCGGGAGAGGGCCGGGGTGAGGGGGCGTGTGACCCGCGCTACCACCCCTTTCCAGCCAACAACAGGTCTTTTTGCCTCTCGCCCTTGCGGGGGAGGCTGGGAGGGGCGCTTGCGGTCACCCCCCTCCCAGCCCAACCTCACCCACCAGTCTCCCCCGGCAACGCACGCAATCCCGGACAGCTCAGCCCCCCACGCACGCCCAGCGCCTCCACGACGGCCTGGGGCGGGAGGGGTCCCGTTACGCGCGTGTCCGGCAGGAGGGGCACCGGACCCCCGGGGGTGAGGAGTTCGCTGCGCGTGTGCAGCCGCACGGCCCGCTCGACGCAGGCGGCCTCCCCGGCGCTCAGGGTGAGGGAACGGGAGGTGTCGCCGTTCG
Organism: Deinococcus aestuarii; assembly: GCF_018863415.1. NCBI lineage: Bacteria > Thermotogati > Deinococcota > Deinococci > Deinococcales > Deinococcaceae > Deinococcus > Deinococcus aestuarii. The sequence goes on from NZ_JAHKSN010000002.1 coordinate 492,671, forward strand.
TGACCGTGATTGTCACGGGCCGAGGATCGAACCCGGCGAGGACCCGGGCGGCGCGCGCCTGACCCACGAGGGCTCCCGCGCAGGCGACGAGGAGGGGCAGGAGGGCCGCCAGTCCCCACACCGCGCCTGCCCGCGCCACGCCGGGCCGCAGGAGGAGCGCGAGCAGCACCCCGGCGAAGGTGAGCGTGAGGAGCAGGTACAGGGACGCGAGCATCAGGGCAGTGTAGGCCAGAGACTAGAGCCCGACCTCCAGCCCGTCCCGCGCGAAGGCCCATCCCTCCGGGAGAGACACGGCGCGCACGTCCACGTCGTGGGATAGGTGGGTCAGGAGGACGCGGCGGGCGGCCCTCGCCCACGGCAGCGCCGCTGCCTCGCGCACGTCGTACACGCTGCGCGTGGCGTGGATGGCGGCGGACTCGTCCGCGAAGGACGTGCCGAGAATCAGGAGGTCGAGGCCCGAAAGCCACGTCCGCACCGTCTCCTCCGGGATGTCGATGGCGTCGGTCACGTAGGCGGCGCGGAAGCCGGAGCCGTCCAGCCGGAAGGCATGGCTGTGCCCGTTCGCCCCGTGGGGGACGCGGAAGGCGCGGACATGAACTCCCGCAACGCGCAGCCCGTCTTCGGGCAGGACTCGCACCGGGAACTCCCGGCGGAAGGCGTACCGGAAGCGGTCCTCGATCTGCGGGAGGACCTCGGCGGGCGCGTAGATCGGGAGGGGAGCCAGCGCCGTCTGCCCAGCCGGAGCGCCATTCATAGGCAGGTCCCCCCCCGCGTAGACGGCATAGTCGAGCAGGTCACCGAGTCCCAGCAGATGGTCGTTGTGCGCGTGCGAGACGACCACAGCGTCCGGCACGAGCGGCCCCGGCAGCCGGGCGAGTTGCCCGTGGAGGTCTGGGCCGCAGTCGAGGAGCAGCGTTTGACCCTCCCCCCGGACGAGGGCGGCGCTGCGGGTCCGGCGGTTCACGCCTCCCGTCCGGGCCTCCTGACAGACGGGGCAGCCACACCAGAAGCGCGGCACCCCCTTGCTGTCCGCTGTCCCCAGGAAGCGGAGCGAAGGACTCAACGCTCCAGCAGGCGCCGCGCCGCCCCCTCCAGATCGCCGCTGCCCGCGAGGCTGGTCCCCACGAGCACGGCGTCGGCGAGGTCGCGCACTCCAGTTAGGTCCTCCGGAGTACGGTAACCGCTCTCCGCGACGAGGACACCCGTGAAGCCCGCCTCCCGCGCACGGCGAATCAGGCGCGGGCTCACATCAAGGTCGATGTGCAAGGTGGTCAGGTCGCGGTTGTTCACCCCGATGACCTCCGGCCCCGCCGTGAGCGCCACCTCCAGCTCGGCCTCGTCGTGGACCTCCACGAGCGCGTCGAGGCCGAGGTGGTGGGCCGTCCGCAGGTACTCGCCCACCGCCTCGCCGAGCACGCTGACCATCAGCAGGGCGGCGGACGCGCCCCAGTCAGCGGCCTCGCGCAGCATGGCGGGGTGGACGACGAAATCCTTGCGGAGGACCGGAATGTCCACCCCCGCCACGACCGCGTGCAGCGCCTCCGGGTTGCCGTCGAAGTGGCGGGGCTCGGTTAGGACGCTGATGGCCGAGGCACCCCCCGCCTGGTACGCGCGGGCGGCCTGCGCCGGGTCGAGGGGGGCGATGGCGCCTTCCGAGGGGCTGGCCCGCTTGACCTCGGCGATCAGGGCGAGGTCCGGACCCGAGAGGGCGGCGTGGAACCTCCGCTGGCGGGGACGGGGAGGGCCCAGCGTCCCGTCTGCCCCCTTATAGTCCCGCGCCCGCTCGCGCACGATGCGGCCCAGGACGCCCGGCACCCGCTCGACATTCACCGCAAACCCGCCCGTCATGGGCCGGAGTATACGGGCGGGCAGGGAAGAAGCGGGGGGCGCGTGTTAGCCTGGGCGCGATATGAGCCTCGCCCCCGGCAATGGCCCCGTGCAGATCACGCAGGAGCAGCTTCAGGCCCGCATTCAGGAACTCGGGCGGAAGATTCGCGCCGACTACCAGGGCAAGGACCCCCACCTGATCTGCGTCCTCAACGGCGCCTTCCTCTTCCACGCCGACCTCGTGCGCGCCATCGGCCTTCCCTGCACCATCGACTTTCTCCAGGCCAGTTCGTACGGTGACGCCAAGCAGACGAGCGGCGAGGTCAAGCTCGTCAAGGACCTGCAATTTCCGATCAGCAACCGGCACGTCCTTCTCGTCGAGGACATCGTGGACACCGGCATCACGATGAACTACCTCCTGCACTACCTCCAGGGGCGCGGCCCCGCCAGCCTCAAGGTCGCCGCCCTGCTGAGCAAGCCCAGCCGCCGCAAGGTCGAGGTCCCCGTCGAGTACCTGGGCTTCACCATCCCCGACGCCTTCGTCTACGGCTACGGCCTCGACCGCGCCCAGTTCGACCGCAACCTGCCGTTCATCACCAGCCAGGATTAGGAGGACAAGGCTCGCGCTTGCGATACAACAGGCGTTGAAGCTCAGGAGGTGACGTTCACCACCCGGTACGTCACCTCCCGCCGTCCCAGATTCACGGTGAATGTCTCCCCACCCGGCGACCGGGCAGTTCCCGTCCCACCGGGCTTTCGGTGCTGATGCGCGGCATCTCCCCGACGATGGCCGACGCCTCGGGCGGGCTCACGAGGTGCAGCCTCAGTTCGCGTCCCGTGTCCAGGTCGAGCAGCGTCACCACCGCGCCCAGGGCAGCTCGGTCGTCCTGAACCTCGGCCCGCTCGATGGGCACCGCCCGCGCCAGACCGTCCTCGATCTCGGCGATGCGAGCCAGGGTCGCCATCACCTCGCGCTGGGCGGCCTCCAGCCCCTGATTCTCCTGCTCGTTCGCCCCCATCCGCTCCTGCACCACGCGCCGGGCCTCGTCGTGCGCTGGATGCGCTGAAAGCCTTCGGGGGTGAGGCGGAGAGGGGCGGGCATGGGGCTTCAGTTGAGGGAGCGCGGGGCCCAGGACAGTTTCCATCGAAGCGCATGACTTTCAGGAAAACTCCTTACGGCCCCGCCCACCCAGTCTGCCCCGGACCCGGTTTGCCGGTTGGGGCCACCTCGCCGCGTTTTCGTGGAGGAGCACCACGCGCAAACGTCACCTCAGGCGGGATGGGGGAGGCATCCCCCCCGTAGCATGAGGACCCATGACCTGCGTCCTGCGACTGGACCGGGGCACCCTCGTGATGCGCGAGGTGCCGCCCTGCGCCGCGCCCCTCTTCACCTGGGACGCCCGCAGCCAGTCGTGGCGGGCCCCGGGAAGGGTCTACCGCGACGTGATGGAGACGCTGATGAAGGCGGGAGTCCCGGTGCGGGACGAGGCGGCGACCTTCCAGCGGCTCAACCTCGGGTACGCGCGGGAAGTGCAGCCCTACCCCCACCAGCAGGAGGCGCTGCGGGCGTGGAAGGCAGCAGGCCGCCGGGGTGTGGTCGTCCTGCCCACGGGCGCGGGAAAGACGCTCGTCGCCCAGCTCGCCCTGCGTGACACTCCCCGCAGCACCCTCGTCTGCGTGCCCACCCTGGACCTGATGCACCAGTGGTACTCGGGCCTGCTCGCCGCCTTTCCCGACGCCGAGATCGGGCTCTTGGGCGGGGGCAGTCGGGATGAGACCTCCATCCTGATCTCCACCTACGACTCGGCGGCCATCCACGCCGAACTCTTGGCAGGCAAGTACGCCCTGCATGTCTACGACGAGGCGCACCACCTCCCCAGCGACTTCCACCGGGCGGTGGCTGAACTGGGGCTGGCCCCCTACCGCCTGGGGCTGACCGCCACACCGAAACGGGGCGACGGGCGGGAACTGCACCTGGAGGAACTCGTCGGCCCCGTGGTCTACCACCGCACCCCGGAGGAACTGGCGGGCGAGACGCTGGCGGACTACCGCGAGGTCGTCATCCGCGTGCGGCTCAGCCCCGCCGAGCAGCGGCACTACGACGACCTGATCCGGGCCAGGAACGACTTTCTGCGGCGGAACAACATCCGGCTCGGCAGCCTCGACGGATGGAAGCAGTTCGTGATGCAGAGCGGGTCTCCGCAAGGCCGCGCCGCCATGCTCGCCCACCGGGAGGCGCGGGGCCTGGCCTACGGGACCGAGGGCAAACTGCGCGTGCTGGAGGAACTGCTGGCGAACCACCCGCACGAGCGGACGCTGATCTTCACCGACGACAACGCGACCGTCTACCGCATCAGCCGCGACTTCCTCGTGCCCGCCATCACCCACCAGACGCCCGTGAAGGAGCGCCACGCCCTACTCGAACGCTTCCGAGACGGGCGCTACCGGGTCATCGTCACCAGCCGGGTGCTGAACGAGGGGGTGGACGTGCCGGAGGCCAGCGTGGCGGTCGTCCTCTCGGGCACGGCGACCGAGCGCGAGCACATCCAGCGTCTGGGCCGCATCCTGCGCCGCGCCGAGGGCAAGCAGGCCGTGCTGTACGAGGTCATCACCGAGGGCACGAGCGAGGAGCGGGTGAGCCAGCAGCGCCGCGGGCGGTGGCAGCCCGGGATCAATTCCGTCACGCCCGTCTGGGAGGACCTGAATGCTTCCGACTGAACTCCTGATGTTCCGGGTCAAGGCGGGGCTGGTGGAACCCCGGCGCCTCAAGCCCCACACCAACAACCTGGCGCTGGCCGCATCGGTCATCGACCTCTTCGAGACGAACCTCGGGAAGCGCCGGGCGGACGTGGAGGAGGACCTGAAGGCGCTGGAGGCGGGCCGGGCGGACTTCAAGGTCATCCGCGGGATGGCGCACCTGCTCTCCACGAGCGCCGCCACCTTCGAGGCCGGGGGCGACGTGGAGCCGGGGACGGTGCGGGCGAAGGTCTTTGAACTCGCCCAGATTCACCCGCCCATCCGCCACCGCCGAGCCGACGTGCTCGAACAGGCCGCCGCCGCGCTCTCGGGGGAACGCAGGCTGACCCCGGAGGACCTGGCCGACCTGCTGTACGCGGACCTGCCGGACCAGCAACGGCTCGTAGCCTTCGACCCGCCCGAACCAAAAGACCTCCTCGAACGCTTCAACCTCGCCCAGGCCCAGGGGATGCTCTACCGGGCCTACAGTCTCATCATCACCGCCCGGCGCAACGAGCCCGCCCGCTACAAGCAACTGCTGAAGTACACCAAGTTCTTCGGCCTGATGGTCACCGTCGAGGGGGACGCGGACTACGGCTTCACCCTGACGATGGACGGGCCCACGTCCCTCTTCGGCGGCACGACACGCTACGGCCTGGCGATGGCGAAGTTCCTGCCCGCCCTGCTGTACGTCACCAAATGGGACCTGACGGCGACCCTCAAGCCCCGCAAGGACCTCGCCTGGGTAGACCCCGGGGACGACGAGTGGTTGTTCGAGCTGACGAGCGAGGACGGCTACGTGAGCCACTACAAGCCGCCCGAGGAGCACGACAGCGCCCTGGAGTCGGGCTTCAGCGACCGCTTCGGCAAGCTGGGGTCGGCCTGGACCCTGGAGCGGGAGGTGGACCTCGTGCCGGTGCCCGGCGGCGTGATCGTGCCGGACTTCCGCCTCGTCCACCCGTCGGGCCGCAGCGTCCTCGTGGAGATCGTGGGCTACTGGCGCCCCGAGTACCTGCGCAAGAAGTTCGACCTGCTGCGCAAGTCGGGCCGCCGCGACGTGATCGTCTGCGTCTCCGAGCGCCTGAACCTCGACCGCGCGGGCGTGGACCCCAGCGACTTCGACGAGAGATTGGTGTGGTTCAAGGGCGTGCTGCCGCCGAAGGACGTGCTGGCGGTGGCGGAGCGGATGGTAGGGGGCGAAGCAGCGGCGTGAGCGTGAGGGCGTGGTTCGCGCATAATCGAGGACGAGTGGACGACGACAAGAACAATTTGCCCAGCAGCCAACAGCCCGAGAACCCCTTTGAGGAGTGGCTTGGGATCGCACTCCTGCTAGAAGGGCAGACCGTCAACGAGATGATTCGGGAAATGCGAGACGAGGAGCCCGGCCCAGACCCCGCACGCGAGGGCAGCCCCGGCGCACGCATCGTCTACTTGCACCCAGGCGAACCCATTCCACGAAATTAGCCGACCCTCTACACCCAGTACGCCGCTCCCCGCCGTCCCAAGTTCACCGTGAACGTCTCCCCCACTCGGTGTCCCGGCGGTTCCCATCCTGCCTGGCTCTCGGTGCTGATGCGGGGCAGTTCCCCGGCGGTGGCCGATGCCTCTAACAAGACCTAAGAGGTGTAAGTCTTACACACTTGACATTCCTCTGCCATAACAGTTACGCTACGTGCAATCCAAAGTTTTGGAGGGAGAAGGTCAGGAGCCTTCGAAGGGGCATCTTATAGATGCCCCCTTTACTTATTTTATTAGCTTTCGACCTATTCCCTTAATGGCGCCACTCTTATCTCTGCGATACTTACTTGCGTTCAATATATCAACAATGGGGGTTCCGTAAGAATGATAATAAGTTTGCTTGGTGCCCTCCCTTATTATGGATATAGCGCTAGGGTGAGCAATTAGGTCTGCTAGCTGTAATCCGGCTATATTTGCGGACTTATTCTTGATTTTCACCTCCTTCGATGTTAAAACGCTTTCTATCTTACTCCTAGTACAGTAGTAAGTACCTTTGTTACACATTCTCGTGAACTCCAAAGCAAGGGTCTTATCTTGCTTTGAACTTCGAGCCTCTACCATTACATCGCCGCTAGAACCAGGAGTGGCTTCTAGAAATTTTACGAATCTTTCAAGTAGCATCTCCATAGCAAAGTGATAGGGCTCCCAGGCATCCTTACCGTATCTTCGCTCTAACGCTACTTTGTCTACAACTGCCGTTATTACTTGATAATCAGCTTGAGAAATTAACTCGAAAAGTTCGTAGAAGAACGCCCTTCTTACGTCCGCATCACGGAGAGCTTGAAAGGGTCTATTATTCTGCAACAAATCCTTTCTATGAAATATCACCGGTTCGTCGGGATGGTCACCGAAATAATTTCGTTTCAAACCTTCCATTTGGGGGTGTAGTCCTTCCCGACTGTAATCGAGAGACATTATCACCCCCGTTAAACTGAAGTATCGGGCATTCTCGTCGCTAGGCAGCTTGCACGCTTGAGTGTTGCCAACCTCATCAACATACAATCGGTATTTCACGTCTCACCCGCACTTGCTATATCCGCACGCCTGGCACTTCAGGCACCCTTCTTCGCGGATCACGGCCCGTTCCTCGCACACCGGGCAGCGTTCGCGGGCCATGCCGTCCACGCTGACACCGCTGGGGGCAGCGGGGGCCGGGGCGGGCACGTCCACGCTGGCCCCGGCGAGAGGCGGCAGGGCGGCGGCGTCCATGTCCTTCTGGAAGGTCTCCAGGGCGACGGCGATCAGGTCGGCCTTGGAACCCACCAGACGACCGTTGTAGCTGCCGTAGAGGCCGCCGTTGATGCCGCGCAGGGTCTTGATCAGGGCCTGGGCGGGAACGCCGTGCTGGAGGGCGATGCTGACCACGCGGCCCAGCGCCTCGGAGTCGGCGTTCGCCTCGTCGCCCGCGCGCCCGCTGATCACCATGACCTCAATGGGCTTGCCGCCCAGGTGGTTGACGGTGACCAGGAAGGACCGCCGATGCCCGCTCGTCGGGTCGGTGAGCTTCACCATGTCGGTGATGCCCTGGAGGCGGGCCGGGCGCTCGTACAGGGGCCCGGGGGCGGCGGTGGCGCGTGCCGGAGCAGGCTGAGCGGAGGGGACTGGGGTGGGCACGGGGGCGCTCTGCACTTCGGGTTGGGTCACGACTTCCTCCGTCTTCTCCCCCATCACCTCGGCCACCGCCTCGGCGGGCGTCTCCTCGGCCTTCTTCTCCTTCTTCTTGCTGGTGGAGAGGACCTGGAACTGGCGCGAGCCGTCGCGGTAGACGGTGATGCCCTTGCACCCCGTCTTGTACGCCTCGCTGTAGGCCGCCTGCACGTCGTCCACGGTGGCGGAGTTGGGCAGGTTGATCGTTTTGGACAAGCTGTTCGCGGCGTGCTGCCCCCCATCGTCGAAGGCCCGCTGCACGGTGCCCTGCATCCGCACGTGGTCCTCAGGCTTGATGTCGTGGGCACACACGAACACCTGTTGCAGCGCCTCGGGGATGAAGGTCAGGCCCACCACCGAGCCGTGGTTCTCGCTGATCGCCTCCGTCACCTTGTCCCAGTCCCAGCCGCCGTCCTTCTCCAGACCTGCGGGGGCGGGGTACTGGTTCAGCAGCTCCACGAAGAGGGGGGCCAGCAGCGCCCGGTACTCGGAGCCGATCTTGCGCCAGATGAAGGGGCTGAAGACGGGCTCGATGCCGGAGGAGACGCCCATCAGCATGGAAGTCGTGCCGGTTGGCGCCACGGTCAGCACGGCGACGTTGCGGCGCGGCCCGTGCGGAATCTTCTTCGCGTTGCGCTGGTAGACGGGGTACACGCCCCGCTCCTGGCCCAGCCGCTCGCTCTCGGCCACCGCCTCCTCCCGCAGGGCGCTCATGATCTCGTAGATCGCCTGCCGCCCGGCCTCCGAGTCGTAGCGCAGCCCCATCTTGATCAGGGCGTCGGCGAGACCCATCACGCCCAGGCCGAGGCGGCGCAGGTCCTGGGAGGCGACCCGGTTGTCCTCCAGCGCGAAGACGTTCACGTCGAGCACGTCGTCGAGGAAGCGTACGCAGGTGCGAACGTCGGCGCGGAAGGTGGCGTAGTCGAAGGTGCTGCCCTTCACATAGGCGGCGAGGTTGATGGCGCCGAGGTCGCAGGGTTCGCCGATGGTGAGTGGGATCTCTCCGCAGTTATGGGCCAGGATGCTGTTGGCATCGAAGGCGTGCACGTGCTCCACGGTCACGTCGTAGACCGCCTCTTCGCCATCGGGCTCGATGCTCACGATCTCGTCGTTGAAGCGTTCGCGGTTCAGGCGGCGGGCGTATCCCCCAAGGCGCTCCGCCAGCAACGCCGCCTTGTGGGGGTCACGGAAGCCCACCTGCTCGGCGAACACCTCGAGGTTGCTGCCACTGATCAGCAGCTCGTGTTGCGCCTTGACGCGATATTCCCGGTGGGCACCGAGGCCGTCGGGCAGCAGGCGGGTGCCCTCCCCGCGGCGTTCGGTTGCAAGAGTGCTGAGAACGCCCAGACGCGCCAGCATCCGTTGGGCACGCTGCAACAGGGTGAGGTCGGACTGGGCCAGGCGTACGGACACGCCCTTGGCCTGGCTGCCCTGCACACCGCCATCCGCATCGAACAGCCCTTGGAGGAAGCCCCGGTAGAACTCGAACCCTGCCTGTTCCACCCCGTCGGTGATGGTCTTCTGGCCGTGCCGCACACCGTACTTCTCGGCCAGTTCCGCCAGGGCTTCACTGCTGAGGCGAATCCGGTCCCGAGCTTCGTCATCGCTGCGCCAGAGCTTCTTCGTGGCCCCGAGTGCCCGGAGATGCACTTCGGCACGGTCGGCCAGCCCGTGTCGTCCCTCACCCCAGAACCCCAGAGCCGCCATAGGCCGGGCCTTGTCCGTGATGAAGGTGCCGTCTCCGACCAGACTGCCGAGCAACCAACCCTCGGTGTGGTTGCCCCGTCCCGCCCAGCCTGGCACGCCCCGGTGGTCGCTCAACACGATGTGGTCGCCGGGTGTCAGGCTTCCAGTCTCGGTCCACTCGGTGATCTGTGCATCCCGCGTCTGGCGCAGCACTTTCAGCAACCTGTGGTTATCCGTCAGCCGCAGCTCGTAGCCCCGCTTGGTGCGCAGCTTGAGGACGGGCTTCACGCCGGTCAGCCAGAAGCCTCCCCGAGCGTTGAAACTTTGGCCGTTCACGACGGCGCAAAAATCTTTGCCAATCAGGTCACGCACCTGTCGGGCACCCATCGCCGTGCCGACCCACGTGTCCGCCGTCACACAAGGATTCGTCGACCGAATCTCGTACCGCTTCCCCAGATTCTTCAACGCGGAATACTCGTTCACCCGGTCCACGAAGATCAACCCCGGTTCTCCCGTCGCCCACGCGTGCTGCGCGATCTGGTCCCACAGCCACTTGGCGGGAACGCCGGGCCGCTTGTCGGCGGGGTTGTAACGGCCCTGGGGGGCGGTCTTGTAGAGCGGCACACCGCGTGCCCCGTCCTCGGCCCGCTCGGGGAGGCCAGGCAGCCGCCCGTCGTACAGGCCCGCCTGCGCCTCCAGGTAGTACTTGCCGGGTACCTCCTGCACGTCCACATGCCACAGGCCGTCGCGCTCCAGGGTCTGCCAGAACTTCTCGGTGACGAGGATGGAGATGTTGAAGGTGGAGATGTCGCCCTCGGCAGCCTCGCGGTCGAGGTCCTTGGCGGTCAGGAAGTCCAGCACGTCGGGGTGCTCGATGGAGATGGTCGCCATCCCAGCCCCACGTCGGGTGTTGTGGCTGACCATGCCATTGGCAAGGTACGTGTGGTTCTCCTCCACCGAAATATCGAGGGTGAGGATGCGCTCACCAGGCATCACGCCCTGCACGCGGACGTAATACTCGTCGTGGTCGAAGGCGGGCAGAGCATTGGCGATCTGCGGGTTCAGGGCGAGGGCCGCATAGCCGCTGGCGGTCAGGCCGCGCTCGCCCCGGATGTACCGCGAGAGAGTCTTGCGCGTCTCCGTGTAGGCCGAGGGGCTGCCCTTGCGCCCAGCGGGGAGGCCGCTGTGCACGCCCGCCAGCAGCCCGGAGGCGTGGGGCAAGGGCCAAGCAGACTCGCGGGCCGGGTCAGGTTGGAAGGACCCCAGCGCCTCGAACCGCGAGCCGGGCAGCCAGCCCACGCGCTCGACGTAACGCTCCAGGCCCTTGCCGCTGACGACGTTCAGGCGGTAGTGCTCGCGCTTCGAGTAGCGGTTGGGCAGGGCCTCGTACCGGGTGAGTTTGGCCGGGATGCCCAGGCCGCCCAGCAGCACCACGACGTCCTCCGCCAACTGGCGCGAGGCGGCGGAGAGTTGTGGGTAGCCGTGCAGCAGCGTGCCGTCGGCCTCGAACAGGCCGCGCAGGAACGCGCCGAGGACGGGGCGGGGCGCCTGGCGAACGGGGCGCGGCACCTCCAGCGTGAGGGCCTTGCCCTTCAACAGGTCGTTGCGTTCCAGCCACGCCACCAGCGCCGCCGAGCGGGTGACGAAGACGACGCTGCGGTCGTTCTCCTTTTGCTCCTGCCGCAGTTCTAGCCCGAAGAGGTCGCGGAAGAGGCGCGGGGTCTCCTCCATCATCGGGGAGCCGTGCGCGACGGCGAAGCCCACGCGGTTCCCGCTCACGAAGCCATCGCCCCACAGGTAGCCGAGCCAGAAGGCCAGGTCCTCAGTCAGCGTCTCGGGCGTGCGGATGCGCTTGGCGTTGAAGGGCAACTCAGCCAGCGGTTCGAGCAGGGCGGGCGTGCCGGTGTGTCCGTCGAGCACCTGAATCGCCCAGTCGCCCGGCTGGAGTTCATCAAAGCGCACCCATTCGCGCGTGCCGTTCTCGCGCAGCACCTTGAGCTTGTGATTGGGCGTGCCTTGGAGGGTCAGGCCGCTTTCCAGCGTGACGCGCAGGGTGTCGGCCAAGCCGTTGTTGAAGCCTTCCGGGCTGTGCCGCCAGCCCTCGTCGGTGGCAACCTCCAGCGCGTGCCCCTGGTGCCCGAAGCTCCGCGCGTCCACGAGTTCGCGCAGGCGCAGGGTGCCCCGGTTGGTGTGGACAAGGGTGTCGGGGTGCAGGCAGCCGCCCTGCCTGACAACTCGGAGGACGGGCGCGTACACGAACCGCAGCGTGTTGATCGGCCCGCTCGTCTCCCCGCCCCGGTTGGCCCACTCCAGGAAGTTGTCGAAAATCTCCATCAGGAAGGAGACCGGGCCGCTGCTCGTGCCCCCCGAGCCCTTGATGGGGGCCCCCTCGGGCCGCATCTCGGAAAGGTCGATGCGCGGCTCGACGCCCACCTTGGCGCTCTCGGCGACCGCCCGGGCCGAGTCGATGATGCCGCCCATGTCGTCTGCGACGGCCTGCACGCCCCCCGGCAGCGCGCGGACGATCTGCACGCCGTTCATCCGGGCGCTGGCGACGAGTTCAGGGGGAATCGCGTGGCCGTACACCACCCGGGTCCAGTTGCGCACCGCGACGGGTTGCTTCTCGCCGTCGGGCTGGGTGGGGGGCCGCATCAACCCCTCGATGAAGTCGCTCACGTCGGGGTGAGCCGCGCTCATGTACGCCCAGCCGCGCACGCCCGCGTCGGGGCGGCTGCTCACGGCGCGGGGCGTGTACACATCGAGGTTCACGCCGTTGCCGCCGCCCACCTTGGTCACGAGGGCGAGCTTCTTGGCGACCTCCATCACGCCGTCGAAGCTCTCGGGGCCGTGCTCCGTCGCACCCTGCACAAAGCAGTTCCCCGTCAGCAGGCCGCCCTGGATCACGAAGGTATGGGTCTGGGGTTCCTCGCAGCAGAAGACCTCCTCGCTGCGGCCCGTCGGCTCGACGCTCATCACGCGGAGGCTGGCGTTATGGGGTCCCGTCTGCCCCTCGAAGGAACGCTCGAAACGTTCGCGCTGGTCCTCGCGCAGGAAGTCCCCAGGCAGCAGAGTCTGCTTGATGAGGCGCAGGGCGTACCCGGGTTTGCCTCCATAGCCCGCGTCAGCCTGACGGAACAGCTTGATACTCGCCGCCTTGACCCCGAAACGCACGAGTTGCCGCGCGAGGCGGGCGAGGTCATGGGCGTCCGACTGGTAGATCGCCACCGAACCCCGGTCGTCCACCCCGCCGTCCGTAGCGAGCAGGCCGCAGAAGAAGCCGTACCAGTAGGCGTCGCTGCTCAGCTCGTCGGGGAGGGACTTCAGGTCACCGCGCATTCCCTGGGCAACCGTGACCTCCCGGCCCGCGTACACCGCGTCGTGGACACGGCACTCGCCGAAGTGCCGGGCGAGTGGGCGCTTGGCCCCGAACAGTTGGACGTGGTACGTGTGCCCGTTCGTGTTCTGCGAGCCGTCGCCGTAGGTCACCCCGTGGCGCACCCCAGCCTCGAAGTCCTCGTCCCGCGTCGGGCGCCGTCCAGAGGGGAGAACGGGCACGAACTTGCCGACCAAATCCAGGGTCGTTACCTTGCGGTACTGGCCCGACTTGCCCCGCTTGCCCACCGGCCACTCGTGCCCGGCAGTCGCCTCCACCGTCTCGCCGTTCTCGAAGAGCACCCGGTAGAGCTCCTGCGTGCCGAAGGAACGGAAGCGGGCCGTCCGGTACACCCCACCCTGCGACAACACCTCGACCTCACCCGACAGGTCAGCGATGCGCGCCTGGCCCTCCCGGGTCTCGACGAGCGTGTCCCCTTGCAGACAATTCAAGACGTTCCCGTGCTGCGTCCCCGCCCCCGCCAGCACGCGCCCGCCGGGGCAGAACTTCTTCTCCGCCATCAGGTCGTAGTACTTCTGCGCCCAGGCGAGCCGCGCCTCCGGAGCCTCGGCGCCCGCCACCCAGTCGGCGATGCGGCGGAACATGCCGCCCAGGTCCCCGTCCCCCGCCTGGAGGTACTGCCGCTTGGCGATGTGGTGGGCGTTCTCGTCGAAGTTGCTGAGGTTGCGGTCGGGCGCGGTGGTCATGGGCAGGGCTCCTTGGGGCAAAAAGGCAGCAGAAGACCTCACCTCCCCCTCGGGGGCGGTGCAGGGCGGACAGGGTGGCCCGGTCAGAGGGGCCGCTCAGAGATGGTTGACTGTAGCACCATCGGGCCGGGGGTACAACGTCTTGTACCTGCTCCCGATTTGGTGTACCAGATAGCGCATCCCTCGGGGCTACTCACCAAGAGGGGGAACCGCCGCGGCGGGCTGCTCTCTGCTCTCCCCGCCGCCTCAGTTCAGCTTGATCAGGAACCGCCCGCACGAAGGGCACTTGACGGGGGGCAACTTGCCCTGGGCCGCGCGCTGCTGGACGTTGACGGGTAGGTTGACGTTGCATCCGGTGCAGCGCCCACCCTGAATCTCGGCGAGGCCGAGGCCTTTTTTCGACCTGCGGATCAGGTCGTATTCCTTGACGGTGCGGGAGTCGAGGGCGGCGACGAGCGCCGCGCGCTCCTCGCGCATCCCGGCACCCTGATCGCGCAGCGCCTGGACGCGGGCCTCATCCTGGGTTTCGAGCTCGGCGAGGCGGGGGCGCAAGGTGCGGTGCTCGGCGCGCAGCTCACCCGCCCGGGTCGAGAGGTCGCGGGCACGCTCACGCAGCGGAGAAAGGTCTTCTTCCATCTCCTCGGCGCGCTCCCCGAGCATCTGGATGCGGCTGCCGTACTGGGACTGGGTGCGGGCGTCGAAGGCGTTCTTGTCCTGCTCCTCGCGCGCGCGCTGCACCTGATCGCGGGTTCCGGCGAGGTCCTGTTCGAGCTGGCGGACCCTCTTCTCGACGCCCTCCAGGGTGATCTCGGTGTCCTCCAGCTCGTTGTTCAGGCGCTCCTGCTCGGCGCGGGCCCCCCGCAGGTCACCCGGGATGCTCGCCTCCTCCGCCCGCAGCCGGTCGAGGTCCAGGTCGAGCTGCTGCACGCGGTACAGGCGTTGAAAGGGTCCGGTGTCACTCATCGGGGTCAGTGTACCCCCGCCTCAGGCGCCGGGCGCCGGGAAGGCCTTCAGAAAGTGTCCCTGCAACGGGGGCCCTCAGGAGGTCGGGCCCACGCTCGCCCGCGCCGCCGGGTGGCCGCTGCGGCGCGCCGGGCGGTATAGCCCCAGGTAGATCAAGACCACGCTCCCCGCGTACATCAGCAGGGTCCAGGCGAAGAGCACGTTGAAGGCCACGGAAAAGGGCAGCGCCCCGCGCACCACCCCGGACATCAGGCTGCTCACGGCCCAGCCCGCGTCCCAGGCGATCAGGTTGACCCCGGAGTACATCGGGCGGTCCTCCTCCGGCAGGGCGGACATCGCGTAGGCGGAGTAGACCGGGCCCGCCGCGTTCATCAGGGCGCCGCGGGTGAAAAGGGCCGCGCTCACCATCCAGAGCTGAGGAGCGAAGCCGAGCACCGCCAGGAAGGGGAGGCTGGCCGCCTGCACGATCAAGACGGCGGTCAGTTGTCCCAGCCGCCGCACGAGCAGGGGCTGGAGCAGGGCGGTCGCCGCCGTGGCGAGGCTCGTCCAGGCGAAGAGGGTACCCAGCCCGGCGTAATCCACGTCGAACTTGCCCTCGATGAACACGTTGAGGAAGGGAATGGTCGCCCCAGCCCCCAGCCCGACGAGGACGTTGGGCGCGACCAGCCGGATCATCGTGAGCTTGTCGCGGATGGCGAGGGAGCGGCCCGCGGGGCGCGGTTTGCCGCTGGGTCGCAGCAGGAGCACCGGGATCAGGCCCGCGAGCTGAAAGGCCGCCGACACCAGCAGCGCCGCCCGTAAGGCCTCCAGACCGTCCGGGGCGGTGCCGGTCGCCGCCGCGTACGCCCCCGGGACCTGCCCGCCGAGCAGGTTGCCCACGAACCCCGCGCCGGTCATCAGGGCGCTTTGCACGCTGAACAGGGTCACCCGGTTGGCCTCGCCACTGTGGTTCGCCATGAAGGGCGAGCCCGAGACGGAGAGCAGCGCCGCGCCCGCCCCCTGCACGAGCGCTCCGGCGAGGGCGGCCCCCGGCCCACCCGCCAGCGCCAGGATCACGGCCCCGATCAGGCTCAGGACGCTGCCGAGCTTGAGGGTGTGGGCATTGGAGATGCGGCGGGCAAGCGCCACCGCGGGCAGGCTCAGCCCCGCCAGGGTCAAGGCCGGGAGGGCGTTGACGAGCCCCTGCCACTCGGCGCCGAGGCCCAGCGCCCGCAGGTAGAAGTTGAGAAACAGCGCCGCGAACGCCTGCGACAGCCCGAAGGTGAAGGCCGAGGCCAGGTACAGCCAGAGCTGGCCGGAAAAGCGCCAGTTCACGCCTCCACCCCGACCTGCGGGCAGAAGGCGAGCATCACGCACTCGGCGCAGCGCGGGCGGCGGGCCACGCAGACCCGGCGCCCGTGGAAGATCAGGGCGTGGTGCAAGAAGACCCAGCGTTCCCGGGGAAAAAGCTCCCCCAGGTCGGCCTCCACCCGGTCGGGATTGGTCTGCACGCTCAGGCCCAGGCGGCGGGCGAGGCGGCCCACGTGGGTGTCCACGGCGATGGCGGGGTAACCGTAGGCATTGCTCAGGACCACGTTCGCCGTCTTGCGCCCCGCGCCGGGCAGGGCGACCACCGCCCCGAAGTCGTTCGGCACCTCGCCCCCGTGCCGCTCGACGAGCAGCCGGGCGAGCGCCGCGAGGTTGCGCGCCTTGGCCCGGGACAGCCCGATGGCGCGGATGTACGGTTCGAGGTCCCCGGGGCTCGCCGTGCTCATCGCGTGGGCGTCGGGGTAGCGGGCAAAGAGGGCGGGCGTGGCGGCGTTCACGCTCACGTCGGTCGCCTGGGCGCTCAGGACCGTGGCGACGAGCAGCTCGAAGGGGGTGCGGAAGACGAGTTCGGTGCGGGCGTCCGGGTAGAGGGCCTCCAGCGCCGCGAGCACGAGCGGCGCCCGCTCACGCGCTCCGTCGGGGAGGGGCAGGGTCTTGGGGGGCACGCGGCGCAGCCTAGCTCGGGTGGGGGGTCCGGAGTCGTGACGAAGGGCGGCTCAGGGAGGCTCGGCCCCGCGAGCAGTCCGCATGGATGGACGCCTCCCGCCCCGGTCGTCCGGCGCCACCCCCACGCCCGCCCTCTCGGTCCCTCCACCCCGGAATGCTCGCTCCTCCTTCGGAGCTGTCCCCGTCTCAGGGGAGCTGTCACTGAGGCGGACCGATTCGGAGAGCGGCTTGCACAGAGGTCTTTCCCCGAAGTTCGTGGCCGCCCTCGGCCCGAGGAGCCCACCCTTGCGCGCACCCGGGGCCTTTGCTATGCTGCCCGGGCTCGCTTGCGGGGCCGTGGTCCGGGGCAGGCGCGTGGGTCCTTAGCTCAGTTGGTAGAGCGGCGGTCTCCAAAACCGTAGGTCGAGGGTTCAAGTCCTTCAGGGCCCGCCAAGAAAAACTTCCGCCCAGCGCGGGAGTTTCGCCTTTAAGGAGGGGCTTTCCCGTTCCGGTTCTCCGGTGGAGCGCTTCCATGTGTCCGGGTGAGGTCAGCCCCCCAGGGCGGGAGGTACGCCGCGCCCGTTCCTTCCCACGCGCCGCCTGCCTTGACCCGCTCGCTCCCACAGCCCTCCCGCGAGAGAGGCGAGGAGGTGAAAGTCCCGGCGGGCGTTCACCGGCTGGGGGTCACCGGTCCCGGCAGCCTCTTTCCCACGACGCGGGTTGGCCTCACCCGCAGCATCCGCGCGCCGAGGTCCACATCCGCCCAGGTCAAGCCCATGACCTCCCCTTGGGCACACCGACCGACCCTCATCCCAGAGGCCGATCCCCGTCTTGAGCTGTGCGGGGAGGGGCGACCGTTCGTGGCGGAGAGGAAGGGGCTGTCCTCACCTCACAGACCCTGCGACGCGTCGAGTCCGGGGGTCACGCCCAGGCGAAACCCCGGGCTGTAGCGCGCCGCCTGCTCCGAACTCCCCATCACCGCCCGGCCCTTGCGCTTGGCCTCCGCCACGGCCACGGGAGCGGCATCTTCAGCCTCGCGCCCGCCCTCCTCCAAGGTTTTCTGAACGGCTCCACACGGCTGCCGACGGACCGCCGCCGGGCCTTGTTCTGCCCTCACTCCAGGCGCCGGACCGCCAGCACCCGCACGAGCAGCAGTACCCCGAAGGCCACCAGCACCATCACTGCCGAGAGCACCAGCGCCGGGGCCAGGTCCGACTCCAGGGCGGAGTAGATGGCGAGCGTGATCGTGCGCGTGCGGCCCTGGAGGGACCCCGCGAAGAGAATCGTCGCGCCGAACTCGCCCAGTGCCCGCGCCCACGTCAGCACCAGGCCCTCGAGCAGGAAGGGAAAGGCGAGCGGCCAGGTGATCCACCGGAACACCCGCAGGCCGTCCGCCCCGTCCGTCCGTGCCGCCTGCTCCACCTCGCGGTCCACCGCCATGAAGCCCGCCTTGGCCGTCCGCAGGTAAAAGGGCGCCGAGGTGAACAGTTGCGCCAGCACCACCGCCGCCGGGGAAAAGGCGAGGCTGACCCCCGCCAGTTCGAGGGGCGGCCCCAGCAACCCGTTGCGCCCGAACGTCAGCAGCAACCCCACCCCGGCCACCACCGGCGGCAGCACGATGGGAAGGTCGAGCAAGGTGTCCAGCACCGCCCTGCCGGGGAAGTCGAAGCGCGCCAGCAGGTAGGCGACCGGAGTGACGAGGAGCACGGTGAGGCCCAGGGTGGTCGCGGTCGTCCACAGGCTGACCCGCAGGGCATCCACCACCACCGGGCTCAGCAGGGTGGGGAGGAAGTCGGCGCCCAGCCCGCGCCCCAGCACGACCAGCGTCGGCAGGAGCAAAAAGAGCGTCATCACGCCCCCCAGAAGCACGGGAGCGACCGGGAGGCGCCGGGGACGGGGAGCGCGGCGGACGGCCCGGGCGGGCTGGGCCTGCTCGGGCCGCAGACGGCTCAAGCGCAGGCGCGCAGAACCGGGAGCTCGACCGGCTGGCCGACGCGCCGCCCGCCCTTCCCGTTCCGCGCGGGGCGAAGCTGGCCGCCTCTCCGGGTCACCGGCCCGGGTCGTCCACGGCGACCATCACGTCGCTGGCCTTGACGACGGCGTAGGCTTCGCGGCCCTCCGCGAGCCCCAGCCGTTCGGCGGAGGCGCGGGTGATGGTCGCCGTGATCTCGGCTCCCCCCTCGATCTGGAGGGTCACTTCGGCTTCCACGTCCCCGAGCTTGAGGGACGTGACCTGACCTTTCAGGGTGTTGCGGGCGCTGATTCTCATGGGGACACCTCCTGCGGGGAAGTCGGGCGGGCGGGACGGGCCTCAGCGGGGCGCCTGGAAGCCCCACTTCTTCAACGTCTGCTGGCCCTCGGGTGACCGGACGTACTGCACGAACGCCTGCGCCGCCTCCGGGCTGGCACTGCCCCTCAGCACGCCGATGGGGTACGTGGCGCTCTGGTTGAAGCGGGTGGGCAGCGTGATGACCCGCACCGAAGGGCGCAGGGCCGGGGTCACGTCCGTCACGTACACCACGGCGGCGTCGGCCTCCCCGAGCTGCACCTTGAGGGCCACCTGCCGGACGTTGGGCTCCTCGCTGACCACGTTCTTCAGGGCGCGGGCCGAGAAGTCCTGGCCGTAGGTCCCGGCCTTGTCGACGGCCGCGAGCATCCGCCGGGTGTAGTCGCCGACCGGCACGGTCTTGTCCGCGATCACCAGCTTCACCCCCGGGGCGGCGAGGTCGGGCAGCCGGTTCACCCGGGGGTTGTTCCTGGGGGCGATGACGGCGAGCTTGTTGCTGACGAACGCCTGGCCGGGGGCGACCAACCCCTTGTCCACCAGCGGCGTGTACTGGGCGGTGTTGGCGCTGGCGTACACGTCCGCTCTGGCCCCGTTTTCCAACTGGGTCCGCAGGGCCTGCGACCCGGCGAACTGGAAGGTGGTCTTGTGGCCCGTCCGCGCGTCGAACGCCTTGCCCAACTCGGTCAGGGCGTCGGTCAGGGAAGCGGCGGCGAACACCGTGAGGTGAGCGGCCCTGGCGCCGCCGGTCGTCAGGAGCAGGGCGGTGCACAGCAGGGTCCGGGTCATGGGGCAACCTCCTGAAGGGGGGGGGACGAGGGGCCGGTGGTCTGCCAGCGTTCGCCCGCGTGACTGGGGTCGTAGCCGCCCAGCAGGGCCAGGTCGGCGCGGAAGGCGGAAGTCTGGGCCACCTCAATGAGCGCGGTGAGGCCGGGATGAAAGAGGTGCTCGTCGGGCACCACGAGGTCCAGGCGCTCGACCTGGACCGGGACGAAGTGCAGCCCCAGGGCCTGAGCGGCGGAGCGTGGTCCGGGCGCCACGTCCGCCTGCCCGGCGGCCACCCGGCCCGCCGCCTCCAGGGGGCTGTGCACCTCGTCCCCGTACCCGGGCAGGGCGCGGCGCTGCCGAAGGGTGAGGCCCAGGTCTCCCAGCCAGGCGTCGAGCAGCAGGCGGCTCCCCGCCCCGGCTTCCCGGTTCACCAACTGCAAGCCGGGGAGGTCGGACACCCCAGTGACGCCCTTGGGGTTCCCGGGCGGCAGCATCAAGCCCTGCTCCCAGGACCAGAGGGTCAGCAGGTGCATGACCCGGCCCGGAAACAGCCGCGCCACGAAGGGCAGGTTGGACACGCTGGTGTGCGCGTCCCAGAGGTGGATGGCAGCGGCGTGGGCCTCGCCCCGACCCAGCGCCTCCAGCGCGGCCAGACTGGAAACCGGGGACCACAGCACCCGGACCTCCGGCGTGTGCCCGGCCACGTGGGTCGAGAGCAGTTCCAGCGACGGGTCGCAGCCCACCAGCACGGCGGTGCGCGGCAGGCGCTCGGGTGGCCCCAGCAGCTCGACGGGGACCTCACCGGCCGCCATCCGCCCACCCCCCGGCGGATGAGCCACCCCGTCGGCGGTCTGCCGGAAGCCCGGGGTGCCGGTGAGCGGAAAGGCCAGCACACGCTCGGCGACCTGGGCCAACTGCACCCGGGTGTCGCCGTTCACGGTTCCGCAGAGCGTGGCCGTGACGGCGGGCGGGACGAGGGTGAACAGTTCGTCCACGCGGCAGTGCAGGGCCCGCGCGAGGTGAAAGGCGATCAGGGTGCTGGGGGGGGAGACGCCGGTCTCGATCTTGTGCAGGGCCTGGCGGGAGATGCCCACCCGCCGGGCCAGTTCGCTGGGCCCCAGGTGCGCCCGCTCGCGCAGCGCCTTGACATGGGAACGGAGGGTGCCTGGGGCGGCGGTCACCTCCCGAGCGTAAAGTATGGACGACGAAGCGTCAACCAAACATGCCGCCGGATCGAATGGGGGCCGGGGGTGGACGACCCGTCCCGGTTCTTGTCCGGGCAGGGAGGAGCGTTCGGGGATCAGGCGCAGACCTGGGTGCGCTCGCTGTGCCGCACAACGCCGCGGTCGCGCGCAGTGGCTCGACTGTCGGGGGCAGGGTGACGAAGTGGCGTTCGGAAGGGCACGCGTCGCCGGACGAGGGGCTAACCCTCAGGTCGCCGCTCCCGCGCAGGCGCACCAACCCCTTCGACCTCTCCCGCCCGTGCCGGGAGAACGCGCTGGTCCACTCCCCTGCGTGGGCTTCTGTCGAGGGGGCAGCGCAGGAATCGAGGTCGCCTGCCGAGTCACGCGGCCCGGGTCTACCCAAACAGCTCCGGCGGCCCCACGGGCGCGTCCAGGCCGGGGTTCTTCTCGCCGACGGCCAGTGGAGCAGGCAGCTCAAACAGGCCAGCCAGGGGCCGGAACGCTCGGGAGTGGGGAGACGAACAAGGACGGTGGGAGCGACCCGTCCTGAACATCCCGGAAGCCCTCAGAAGCGGCTGGAAGGACCGCCGCGCCTTCCAAGACCGTGGGGCGAGGGTTCGAGGGCTTCCGGGCCCGCCAAGGTCGCCTCCCACCCGGGGGGCGCTTTTTTCTGGAGCACGCCCCGGGCGGAGCGGGTCACGCGCTTGACCCCGTACATCGCGCCGTCGGCGGCCCGCAGCAGCGCGTCGGGCGTCCGGGCCTCCCCGGGGGCGAGGCTCCAGCCCAGGCTGCCGCCGAGCCGCACGGTGGCGGTCCCGAGCGTGGCCCCGAGCGGGAAGGGGGCGGTCAGGACCGCCCGCACCCGGCGCTTGACCGCCCCCAGCCGCCGGGGAGAGGCGCCGGGCACGAGCAGCGCGAACTCGTCGCCGCCCATGCGCGCCACAAGCACCCCCGGGGGCAGGGCGGCCGTGAGCCGCCGGGCGAGCGTGACGAGCAGCCCGTCCCCGGCGGCGTGCCCGTACGCGTCGTTCACGAGCTTGAAGCCGTCGAGGTCGAGCACGCCCACCGCAAAGGCCCCGCCGCCCGCCTGCCGGGGGACCCGGGCCGGGTCGGTGAGCCCCGCGCAGGCCTCCCCCAGCACGGCCATGAAGCGCGCCCGGTTGGGCAGGCCGGTCAGCCCGTCGTGGAAGGCGAGGTACTCCAGGCGGCGCAGCGCCTGGCGCCGGGCGATCAGGAGGGCGGCGAGGTCCGCGAACTGCGCGAGGAGCCCCGCTTCGGTGGGGTGGGGCGGGGTGGCCCGGCGTCCGTAGAGCGTCATGGCCCCGAGCACCGGCCCGCCCGCCTCACGGATAGGGACGCTGTAGGCCCGGCGGTAGCCCGCCCCGACCAGGCCTTCGCGCAGCGCCCCCGGGAAACCCTCCGGCGTGAGGGCGAGCACGGGTTTTCCCGCGAACACGGCCCCCCCGCAGGAGGTGGCGCGCACCTCGCGCGCGGGCCGCCGGACCTCGTGGTCCAGGGGGGGCAGGCGCGGCGGGCCGATCAGCACGAGGTCGTCTCCCTCGCACAGGGCGGCGCACGCGGCGCTGCCGGGCAGGCGCTCGTCGAGGGTGGCGATCAGGGCACCCAGGATCTCGGAGAGGGGCGCGCCCTGCGCGGCGAGGTGCAGGGCGCGGGTGTGCCCGGTGGCGAGGGCGAGGGCCTGGCGCTGGGCCGTCACGTCGCGCAGGACGGCCAGCCAGTGGGAGACCGGGCCGCCCTCCCCCAGCCGCAGGGGCGTGACCTGGGCCTCCATCCAGCGGATGTCCTCCGAGCGCAGGGGCAGGTCCACCCGGAAGGGCTCGCCCCGGGCGGCGAGGTCCGCCGCGTTCGGAAACGCCGCCCGCAGGCTCTCCCCGGCCCCCGCGAACAGGGCCTCCAGCGTGACGCCGCACAGGGCCTCCGGGCCCTGCCCCAGCAGCCGCGCGAAGGCGTGGTTGGCAAAGGCCACCTCCCAGGCCGCGCCCGGCCAGGCCGACCCGGAGGGGGCCACCCCCTCCCGGCGGCCCAGGATCAGGGTCGGGTCGCTGCCCTGAAGCAGGGCGAGCACTTCCAGCGGCGCCTGGGCCGGAGGCCGGGGGTCCACCCGGGCGCGGGACAGGCCCGGCGACGGGGCCTGATCCCGCGGCGCCTCCTCCCAGTGCACGGTCATACGCCAGTGTATGACCTTAACGAGGGGTTTATCTATGAAAGTGCTCTCAAGGGCCCCCTCTCTGGACCCGGTTCAGCGAGGCGGGGCCAGGGGCTCAGCCGCCGCGCAGGGTGGTGCTGGCGAGAAGCCAGCTCTGGAACTCGGGGAGGGCGCGGTCGAAGGGCAGGGCGATGATCTCGGGGACCTCGTAGGGGTGCATGGCCCGCACGCGCGCTTCGAGTTCGGGGTAGCGCTCGCCGGTGGTCTTGATCAGGAGGAGGGATTCGGGGTCCTCGGCGATCTCGCCCTCCCAGCGGTAGACGCTGTGGAGCCCCGCCAGGACGTTCACGCACCCCGCCAGCCGTTCGGCGACGAGCGTGCGCGCGATCTCCCCGGCGCGTTCGGGAGGAACGGTGACCAGCACAACGAGTGACATACCCCGCAGCATACGCCCGCCCGGCTCAGGGCCGTCGTCAGGGCACTCGCCGCACCGCGCAGTTCTCGCCGGGCGTCTCGGGGGCCCCCACCGCGACGATCACGTCCTCCTCGGCGCCCACGAAGCCCTGGCAGCGCGCGAGCTGTTCGAGGTACGCGGGGCTCTGAGCGGCGGCCGCGGCCTCCTCCAGCACGCGCACGTCGCGTTCCAGCGAGGCGACGCGCTCCTGGGTCTCCCGGGTCTCGCGCACCCAGGTCACGCTGCGGTAGCCCAGGTTGCCGAGCTGGAAGGTGAGCTGCACGATCCCCAGCCCCGCGAGCAACGAGGCGAGCATCAGGGTGAAGGGCAGGCGCCGGACCTGACGCCAGCGCGCCCGCAGCCCGTGGGCCGGGTGGGAGGGCGGCGGGTCGGGGGCGGTCATGGGCCAGAGCATAGCGCCGGGGCCGGGGGCGGCCCCGGCATAATGGCCCCATGACGAGCTCGACCCCCTCCCCGCGCGCCGCCGAACCGCTGGCCGAGCTGGACTGGACACGCGCGCACCGCACCGAAATCCAGATGCGCTACGGCGACATCGACGCGATGGGCCACCTCAACAACGCCGTGTACGTGCAGTACCTCGAAACCTCGCGGGTGGTCCTGATGGGTGACCTCGGCGTGCGGGACACGGACGACCACTCGGTGATCGCCCGGCTGGAACTCGACTACCGCCGCGAGGTGCGGTGGGGCCAGCGGGTGGAGGTGGACAACCTCGTCGAGCGCCTGGGACGCACGAGCTGGACGGTCGTCTCGCGCCTCCTGGCCGACGGCGAGCCCTGTGCCTACGCCCGCACGGTGCAGGTCCGGGTGGACGCCGCCCACCGCCCCGAGCCCCTGCCCGAGCGGGTGCGCGCCGTCCTCGCCCCCCTGCTCGTTCCCGGAAGCGCGGCGACGTGAGCGGCGGGTCCCACTTCGAGGACCGGGTGATGTACCAGGGGGACATCTGGGTGCGCCTCGACACCCTGCCCCGGCTGCTCGCCGAGGGCTGGCGGCGCACCTTATCTGACGGCGGCGTGGTGAGCGTGGTGCGCACCCCCTTCCAGTGGGCGGTGGCGAGTCCGGTCATCGAGATCGAGACGGGCGGGTACCTGGGCGACGTGGGCCTGTACGTGCCCGAGGTGCAGCTCCCGGAGGCGCTCGCGCTCCTCGGCGGCGGGGAGGACGCAGAAGCGCCCGACATAGAGCGGTCCTGACCCGCGCGCCGGGGCCCGGGATAGAGTGCGGGCCGCAGGGCCCGGCCGCTCCCCCGGGCCCCCCGGCCGGAAGTCCTTCCAGACTCCAGAAACGCGCCCGACTCCCCCTGTGAGGTGAACGAAGTGAATCAAGCGAGCATCGGCGTGGACGTCGGCGGCACCAAGATCGCCACGGGCGTCCTGAGGGCCGGAGAACTCCACGACCGCCACGTCCAGCCCACCCCCGAGACCGGCTGGGAGGCGGTCCTCGACGCCGTTGCCGCCCAGGTGCGCGAGCTTCAGGCGCGGCACCCGGACGCCACCCTCGTCGGCGTGGGCGTGCCCGGTCCCCTCAGCAGCGACCGCACCCGGGTCAAGTTCGCCCCCAACATCTACGGCTTCATCGACGTGCCCCTGGTGGACGGGTTGCGCGACCGCCTCGCCCAGCGGGTCGTATTGGAAAACGACGCCAAGGCCGCCGCCCTCGCCGAGGCGTACCTGGGCGCGGCGAGGGGCACCGAGAGCAGCGTGTACGTGACGGTGAGCACCGGCATCGGCTCGGGCATTGTGCTGAACGGCAAAATCTGGCGGGGAAGGCACGGCATCGCCGGGGAGATCGGGCACATCACCGTCATGCCGGGCGGTCCGGTGAGCGGCGCGGGCCTCGACGGGGCGCTGGAGGCCGTCGCCAGCGGCACCGCCATCGCCCGCGACGCGAGCTACGCCCTGAACCGCGACGTGACGACCGCCGAGGCCTTCACTCTGGCCGCCCAGGGCCACCCCGCCGCCCGCCGGGTGGTGAACCAGGCGCTCAAGGCCATCGGCGTGGCCCTCGCCGACCTGCAAAAGATCCTCGACCCGGAGGTCTTCGTGATCGGCGGCGGCGTCGCCAGCGTCGGCGACCCCTTCTTCCAGGGGGTCCAGGCCGCCGCCGACGAGTACGCCGCGTCCTTCGCCCCCGTCACCATCCGCCGCGCCCAGCTCGGCCCCGACGCCGGGGTGATCGGGGCGGCGCTGGCGGCGGGGCAGGGGTAGACGGGTTGAGTGGTCAGTCGTCCGTGGTAAGTGGGGGCCTGCACGTCGAACAACGTTGCGGGCCCCCTCTTCTGCTGACGGCTGATCGCTGAGAGCTGACCGCTAGATCACGAACTCGCCCCCCCGCATCACCGCCTCGCGCTCCCCCGTCTTCGTGATCCCGTCCACGTCGATCTCGCCCGAGCCGATCATCCAGTCCACATGGGTGAGGGAGTCGTTGCCGCCCTTGGCGCCGAATTCCTCCACGCTCATGTCCACACCGCCGCGCACGTTGAAGCGGTAGGCGTTGCCGATGGCGATGTGGGAGGCGGCGTTCTCGTCGTAGAGGGTGTTGAAGAAGAAGAGGCCCGAGCGGCTGATCGGGCTGGAGTGGGGCACCAGCGCGACCTCGCCGAGGCGGTGGCTGCCCTCGTCGGTGTCGATCATCTGAGCCAGGGTCTCCTGGCCCTGCCGGGCGGTCGCCTCCACCACCCGCCCGCCCTCGAAGCGGATGCGGATGCCCTCGATCAGCACGCCGTTGTACGAGAGCGGCTTGGTGCTCACGACCACCCCGTCCACCCGCTCGCGGTGGGGGGCGGTCCACACCTCCTCGGTGGGGATGTTCGCCGTGAAGGTGATGCCGGACGGGGTGTCCGCCGCGCCGCCGCCCCAGATGTGGTCCTCGGCCAGCCCCACGGTGAGGTCGGTCTCCCCTCCCCGGAAGTGCAGGGCCGCGTACTGCCGCCCGGTCAGGGTCTCGCGGCGGCGCCTCAGGTCGGCGAGGTGGCTGTGCCAGGCTTCCACCGGGTCGGGCTGGTCGGCGCGGGTGGCGGCGAAGATGGCGTCCCACTGCCGCCCGACGGCCTCCTCCTGGGAGACGCCGGGGAACATCAGGGCGGCCCACTCGGGCACCGGGGCGGAGATCAGGTTCCAGTTCAGGCGGTTGGTCATGACCTGCTCGCTGTAGGGCTTGCGGTAGGCGGCGAGGGCCCGCTGGTGGGTGGTCACCCGCGCCGGGTCCACGTTGGCGTAGAGGTTGGGGTTGGTCGCGCGGATGGCGATGACGGCCCCGCCCGCCTCCGCCGTCTCCTTCTCGGCCTCCACCCGCCAGCGGCTGAGCTGGTCGAACGTCCCCTCCGGCGCCAGCGAGAAGCGGGCGAGCTGCACGTCGTCGTCGTCCCAGCGCACGTCGACGAGGCTCGCGCCCGCCGCGTAGGCCTCGCGGACGATCAAGCGGGCGAGCGGCGCCGTCTCCACCGGGGCCTGCACGAGGACGCGCTGCCCCTCGCGCACACCCAGACCGACCCGCACCGCCAGCCGCGCATAGTTGCGCAGCTTCTCCTCGAACATTAGGTTGCTCACGGGGGGCAGGATACGCCGACAGGCTCACCCTTGACGCCTGACCTGGGGGGCATCTATAGTCTTGGGGCTGGCCGTCGAGGCGTAGCGCAGCCTGGTAGCGCACTACCTTGGGGTGGTAGGGGTCGTGAGTTCAAATCTCGCCGCCTCGACCAGCACGAAGCTCCCTCTCAGAGGGAGTTTTTTCTTTGGCCCGCTGGTGCTCAGTTCAGGCGTCTTCCCCGCTCGGCCTGTTCCAGCGCGCGCCAGCCCGGGGAGCCCCAGCCCAGACATCCGTCGCGGTGGAGCCGCCGCAGGGTGGGGAGGTGATACCACTCGCCGTCCACCCGCACGATCTCTCCCGGGCGGAAGGGGGCGGGGAGGAGCCGGGTCCTGGACCGTCCCCGGACGAACGCGCGGTTGGGGAAGGAGCGTCCGCCCAGGGTCCCGTTCCGGGGAGGCGGCGTCTTCCACGCCGAGTCGGCTTGCCGTCCAGAACGACGGCTCACGGCCCAGCCCGACGCGCCCAGGAGCAGGAGGAGCAACAGGACGCTCATTCCGGGAGCCTCCCCGGGGACGCAAGAAAAGGAGAGGCCCCCCCGAAGAAGGACCCCTCCCGCGTCATCCCTGTCCTCACGCCTCGGCGTTCTTGCCCTTGCCCTGCGGCGCGTCGGGCATCCGGCGCAGCTCGGCGGCGGGCACGCCCAGCAGCATCCCCTGTTCGGTGTGGACGTCCACCGTCCCGCTGAGGGGGTGGAGCTTGGTGACCTTGCCGCAGGCGCCGCTTCCCTCGTGGCAGACGCGGGCGTTCTTGCGCGGGAGATCGCCCAGGAGATCGAGGTACTGGGTGTGCTCGAATTGCAGGCAGCACAGCAGCCGCCCGCAGGGGCCCGAGAGCTTTTCCGGGTTGAGGGGAAGCTGCTGGTCGCGCGCCATGCGGATGCTGACGGGCGCGAACTCCTGGAGGTGATTGGACGAGCAGTTCTCGCGCCCGCAGGCCCCCAGCGTGCCGATCATCTGCGCCTGCTCGCGCGGGCCCACCGCCGCGAAGTTCACCCGGGCGCGGGTGTGTGACCGCAGATCGCTGATCAGGCTGCCGAGTTCGATGCGGTCCTCGGCGCTGTAACTCACCGTCACGAGGCTCTCGTCGAGGGTGAACTCGACGGCGACGAGCTTGACGGGCAGCCGCCGCTCGCGGGCGCGGGCGCGCAGCAGCCACTTCAGGTCCTCGCCCTGGCGATACAGCTCATCCCAGCGGGCGAGGTCTTCGGGACCGGCCGCGCGCAGCACCGTGCCGTAGCGGCCGTGCTCCTCGGGGGTGGAGGGCTCCCCGCGCACGGTGGCGACCTCCTGGCCGCGCTTGCCCTGCACGACGACGCGGGTGCCGACCGCGTGCGGCTCGGGGCTGAGCATCGCGTGCAGCCGGGGACTGCGCTCGAATCGGACGGGAAGGACAACCACGTCCCGCAGGATGTCACGCTTCTGGGGCAGGCGTGGAGAGTCGGGGCACAAAGGGGCAGGGGGAGGGAAGGGTTGGCCCTTCCTGTCCTGCGAGGCTTCGGGGAAGTGGGCGACACCCCTTCGCGGGGCTGTCGGGCCGGAAGAGCAGGGGGGGATCTCCCCCCCGATCCGGGGCCGCATCTGTGCCCCCGGGGAGGAGGGAATCCGGCCAGGGTGGGCGCGTGAAGCCTCTCCCGCTCCTCCTGCTCGCCCCCCTGCTCGCCTCGCTCGCCGCCTGCGCACCCGCCATGAACCCGGTGGAGGCCAGCGCCAAGGTCGTCGACGCGATCCTTCAGCCGGGCCAGACCTGGGTCGTGAACGGCGTCACGCCGGGCGGCAAGTCGGAGACCTTTTCCCTGACGCTGGGTGAGCCCAGGCGCGCGCCGGACGGGCGGGTGTCCTACCCCCGGAACAGTGCCGAGGCCGGAACGGCGGTTCCCCCGGCGGGCTTCATCGGCATGGTCTACGCGCCCGCCGACGAGTTGGGCCCGGACATGCTGTCGGCGTCCTGGATTCGGAACGGCGCGGACGGGAAGATCAACGGCCTCAGCGGGTGCATTCTCCGGGAGCCGGGCCGCGCGAAGGACAAGACCAGACTGCCCGGTGACTACCTCTCGCTCGACCTCGGCGGGCAGCCCACTCCCCAGAAGCGGGGGATGGGAAGCTGCACCATGACCCTCCGGCAGTAACCGCGCCCCTTTCCCCCCGTCGAGCGCGGGGGTGGTCACTGCAAGGGGGCAGCCTCCCCCGGTCGTATCCGTTCCGAAGGAGCCAGTCCGGCGCCGCTCACGCCCGCTCGGCGACGGCCTCGATCTCCACCCGCACGTCGCGGGGCAACCGGGCCACCTGCACGGTCGAGCGGGCCGGGTAGGGGGCCTCGAAGTACTCGGCGTACACGGCGTTCATGGCCGAGAACTCGTTCATGTCCGCGAGAAACACGGTGGTCTTGACGACCCGGGTGAGGTCCGTTCCGGCGGCGGCGAGCACGGCCTTGAGGTTGTCGAGCACCTGCCGGGTCTGGGCCTCGATGTTGCCCTCGACGAGGGTGCCGTCGGGGCGCAGGGGGATCTGGCCGCTCGTGATCACGAGAGAGCCGAACCGGGTGGCCTGGCTGTACGGGCCGATGGCGGCGGGCGCGCCCGCGGTCTCCACGATCTCTTTCATGCTCCCACTCTAGCGGGGAAAGGCCCCGCCCTGGGACAGCGCGCCGCCCTAGCTCCCGCGCCGGAAGCGGGTCGGGCGGGAGAACACCGGGCCGAGCGCGCGGCCCAGAGACGCCGCGCGGGTCAGGGGGTGGCCGTGCCGGGCCCGCCGCATCCGCTGGAAGGCGACGATCCCCCCCAGCAGCAGGGCGCCGACGAGCCCGATCACGAGGCGGCGCTCGGGAATGAGCATCACGCCCAGCAGGGTGAAGTACGCCACCGTGAGCAGCAGGTAGGTGAGGGGACTGCTGCCCCGCCGGGCGCTCAGAAGCACGTCCACGTAGGCGGGACCGTCCCCCTGCCGCTCGGGGAGGGTGTAACGCGGCAGCCGCCCCGGGCGGTGCACGTCCACGACCACGGCGGTGATGTTGTCGGGCCCCCCCGCGTCGTTCGCCGCGTCCACCAGCAGGCGCGCGGAGCCCTCGGGGGGCAGGGGCCGGGCGAGCAGGTCGAGGAGTTCGGCGTCGGTGAGGACCCCGCTCAGGCCGTCGCTGCACAGCAGCAGGCGGTCGCCGGGGCGCAGCGGCAGGCCGAAGAGTTCGAGCCGCACCCGCTCCTCGCCGCCCAGGGCGTTGTTCACCACGCTGCGCCACTGGTGGTCGCGCGCCTCTTCTTCGGTGAGGTGCCCCAGCCGCAGTTGCTCGGCCACCCAGGAGTGGTCGTCGGTGAGGCGGTGCAGCTCGCCCCCGCGCAGCAGGTACGCCCGCGAGTCGCCCACATGCGCGACGAGGGCCGCGCCCCGGTCGATCAGCACGGCGAGCAGGGTCGTGCCCATGCCGACGTACTCGCCGACCGCGTGGCGCAAGACCGCGAGGTTCGCCGCCTGCACCGCCTCCGCGAGCCGCTCGGGGGGCTGGCCGCGCCCGCCGAGGTACCGCTGGCCCAGCGTGTCGAGCGCCAGCGTGGCCGCGAGTTCACCCGCCGCGTGCCCGCCCATGCCGTCCGCCACGGCGTACAGCCCGCCTCCCGGCAGGTCGAGGGCCAGGGCCGCGTCCTGGTTCACGTCCCGTTGCCGCCCCACGTCGGTCAGCAGACCGGAGGACAGCGGGGGCGTCACGGCGGCGCACATGTGACCAATATAAGGGAACCCTTCATCCCGAGCGCTTGAAAAACCACACGGAAGAGGGGGCGCGTGCCCGGACGAAAGCGTGCCCGCGACTTCAGCCGGGCCGCGCGGCCTCCTGCTGCCTGAGCCACAGCACCAGGGCCTCGGCGCTGGCGGGGTTGGTGGCGAGGGGCACGTCGTGAACGTCACACAGCCGGGTCAGGGCCGTCACGTCGGGCTCGTGGGGCTGGGCGGTCAGGGGGTCGCGGAAGAAGAACACGGCGGCAATGCGCTCCTCGGCGAGCCGCGCCCCGATCTGCTGGTCGCCGCCGAGCGGCCCCGAGAGCACCCGCTCGACGTTCAAGCCGGTCTGCTTCTGAAGGATGGCCCCGGTCGTGCCCGTGGCGACGAGGGGATAGCGCCCGAGCACGTCCCGGTGCGCGAGCGCGAAGAGGGCGAGTTCGAGCTTTTTCTTGTCGTGGGCGATCAGGGCGACCTGTCGCCGCGTGCCGTCTTCCGCCTGTCCCGCCTCGGTCATGGCGGCAATTGTGGCACGGGCCGGGACGGGGCGGGGAAGCGGGGGGAGAGATCAGGGCAGCTCGGCCTCGAAGTCCTCCACGTCGCCGAGGTAGTCCTCCATCCAGGCCTTGAGGGCCACCCGGGTGTAGCCGCCCCGCAGGGTAAAGGTGCTGTCGAGGTAGTAACCCCCCTCGTAGACGTAGGCCTGGGTGAAGAAGTTGCTGTTCCACTCGTTGGCGAACTCGGGGTCGAGGCTCTCCTCGTCGTCCCGGTAGTCCCAGTGGGTGCTGGCGGTCACGCGGTCGCAGGTCGTGCTCCGGCAGCCGCTGAACCACACGTCGAGTTCGTAGTCGCCCGCCTTCACCGTCAGGCTGGGCTCGTCGTCGCCCTGCACCGGGTTGACGGTTACGCCGTACCCGGCCTCGCGCAGGGCGGCGGCGACCGTCTGGGGCGTGGCGGCCTGGACCTGTCCGCCCCCCGGCGCGGGAGGTTGCGCCCCCCCGGCCTGGACCGCGCCGAGGCTGGCGGTGAGGACAAGGGCCGCTGCGGACGTGCCGAGTGCGCGCATGGTTCACCTTACGCCCTGGGTGGGTGGGCAGGGGAAGCAGGGCGGCGGTCGTAAATCTTCATGCTGCCCCCGCCCGCAGAGGCAGGCCCCGGACCCGCCCCCCGCGCCCAGGTCTTATGGTGGACTCATGACCGCCCCGCGCGATCCCGCCCTGGCCTCTCCCCCACCCACCCGGCGCAAGCGCACCTTCGGCGTGTATATCGGCCGCTTCGAGCCTCCCCACCAGGCCCACCTCCTCGTGATGCTGGAGGCGCTCAGGAGCGTGCAAAAACTGATCGTGGTCATCGGCAGCGCCCGCGCCGCGCGCAACACCAAGAATCCCTTCACCGCCGAGGAACGCCAGGGGGTCATCACGGCCATGCTCGCCGAGGCGGGCGTGGCGCGCAGCCGCCTCCTCTTCGTCCACGTGCGCGACTACTTCTACAACGAGGGGTTGTGGCTCTCCGAGGTCCAGCGCGGCGTCGGCGAGCACACGCGCGGCAGCAGCGACGTGGCCCTCATCGGCCACATCAAGGACGAGAGCAGCTACTACCTGCGCTCCTTCCCGGGCTGGGAATTCATCCCCACCCATGTGGTGAGCCCCCTCAGCGCGACCGACGTGCGCAAGGCCTATTTCGAGGACCGCCTGGAGGACGTGTCCGGCATGGTCCCGCCCGCCGTCCACGCCTTCCTGACCGGGTTCCGGGGGACGCCCGAGTACGCCGAGTTGCGCGCCGAGTTCGACTACCTGCGCGAGTACCGCGCCGCGTGGAAGGACGCCCCCTTCCCGCCCGTCTTCGTCACGACCGACGGGGTGGTCACCCGCAGCGGGCACGTGCTCGTCGTGCGGCGGGCGGGGCTCCCCGGGCGCGGGCGGCTCGCCATGCCGGGCGGTTTCCTCGAACAGGGCGAGACGCTGCTCGAATGCGCCGTGCGCGAGGTCCGCGAGGAGACCGGGCTGGGCGAGGGGGTGAACCTCGCGGCGGCCCTGCGCGCCCAGGCCGTCTTCGACTACCCCGACCGCAGCCAGCGCGGGCGTACCGTCACCCACGCCTTCCACTTCGACCTCGGCATCGGCCAGCTTCCCATCCTCCGCGCCGCCAGCGACGCCGCCGACGCCTTCTGGATGCCGCTGTCGGAGGCCCTGGGCCAGCCCGAACTGTTCTTCGAGGACCACCACGCGATCATCGAGCACTTCCTGATGCGGGGCTAGAGGACGAAGGGGGATTGTACCCCCAACGGGAACCCCCCTGGCTCATCTAGCTCATAATCGGCGGAAGCTAAAATGAGTACAGAAGATGGTCCCCAGGAGGCCTCCCATGACGCTGCCGCACCTCGACGACCAGAACCTCATCCTCGACACGGACTCGTACAAGAGCAGCCACTTCCTCCAGTACCCGCCTGAGACGACGCGGCTGTTCTCCTACCTGGAGTCGCGCGGGGGGCGGTATCCGGCGACGCGCTTTTTCGGGCTCCAGTACCTCCTCGACCGCTACCTGACGCGGCGGGTGACGCGCGAGAACGTGGAGGAGGCGCGCGAGCTCATCGAGGCGCACGGCGAGCCCTTCCCCTACGAGGGCTGGCTGCGGGTGGTGGAGGTCCACGGCGGGCGGCTGCCCCTGGAAATCCGCGCCGTGCCCGAGGGGACGGTGGTGCCGATCCACAACGTCCTGATGAGCGTGACGAACACCGACCCTGAGTTGCCGTGGCTCGTCGGGTGGTTCGAGACGATGCTGATGCGCGTCTGGTATCCCACGACCGTCTGCACGCAGAGCTACCACCTGCGCGAGATCCTCCGCACCGAGCTGGAACGCACGAGCGACCGCGCCGCCGAGGAGTTGCCCTTCAAGCTGCACGACTTCGGCTCGCGCGGGGTGAGCAGCCGGGAGAGCGCGGGCATCGGTGGCCTCGCGCACCTCGTCAACTTCTTGGGCTCGGACACGCTGGAGGCGCTGCGGGTGGGGCGCAACCACTACGGGGCGGACGTGGCGGGCTTCTCGATCCCCGCCGCCGAGCACTCCACGGTGACGAGCTGGGGCCAGAAATACGAGGCCGAGGCGTACCGCAACATGGTCCGGCAGTTCGGCAAACCGGGCGGCATCTTCGCGGTCGTCAGCGACTCGTACGACCTCAAGCACGCGATCAACGTCCACTGGGGCGAGACCCTGCGGCGGGAGGTCGAGGAGAGCGGCGCCACCCTCGTCGTCCGGCCCGACTCCGGCGATCCCCCCGCGATGGTGCGCCTCGCCGTGAACGCGCTGGCCGCCAAGTTCGGCACGACCACCAACAGCAAGGGCTTCCGGGTGCTCAACCACGTGCGGGTGATTCAGGGGGACGGCATCGACGAGACGACCATCCGCCAGATTCTCCAGAACCTGACGGTGGACGGCTTCTCCGCCGAGAACGTGGCTTTCGGCATGGGCGGCGCGCTGCTGCAAAAGGTGGACCGCGACACCCAGAAGTTCGCCTACAAGGCCAGCGCGGGCGTCATCGGCGGCGAGTACCGGGGCATCTACAAGGACCCCGTGACCGACCCCGGCAAGCGCAGCAAGGACGGCGTGCTCGACCTCGTGGTGGAGAATGGCCGCATGGTGACGCGGCAATACAGGACGTTCGACACCGACTTCCCGGGCAGCCTGATGCGGACGGTGTACAGAGACGGGGAAGTGCTGGTGCGGGACACGCTGGATGTGGTGCGGGGGAGGGGGTAGGACATGGAAGCGGCCTGGCGCGGCTTCAACTTGTTTGGGAGTTGGCAGCTCGAAGAAACATGGCCCGTCTTCAAACTTCTAGGAACAGATCAGAAGTATGGACTTTACGCCCTTATGGTGGACGGCAAGGTCATGTACGTCGGCAAATGCAAGGACGGCTTCCTGAGTCGTATGGGCATGTTCAGGAATCCTCCGCCCTCGCAACAAACTCACTATCGGTTGTCTCCCCTCATCCGTGCCGCACTGCTGGCCGGTCAAAGAATGGAAACCGCCGTCCTTGCCCTACCCGACGCCACGCTTCAGGAACTCAAAGAGCGTCGTGACGCCCTGGTTCGAGAGCACGCGCCTGCCTGGAATCGCTACGCTTGAGGACAGTCCTGAATAGCTGCGGCATCCAGAGCTTCACCTTTCGGCGGACGCAACCCCACCCCACCCGTGAGCGTACTGTGGGGCAGGAGGCGTCTGCCATGACCAAGCCCGAAGACCCGACCCCCGGCAATGAACCCGCCCCCAAGTCCAGCGTGCCGTCCTGGGTGGACGAGGTGCTGAGCGCCCAGCCGAAGCCCCAGACGGTCAACCTCTCCACACCTCCCCAGGCGGAGGGCGATCTCCACATCCCGGAAGCCCCCCGCCCTCAACCCGCGCCCGCCGAGGGGAGCGGGGACTTCCGCATTCCCGAGACGCCCCGGCCCCAGCCCGCCCCCACAGCCGTCACGGCCAGCGCGCGGCCTCACGCCGACGAGGACGACTGGATCGCCCGGAGCACGGGCCACGCGGCCAGGAATCCGACGGTTCCCACCGGGCCGCAGGTCGTCCCACCGCCGACGGGCGGCTTGCAGGAATGGTTCCAGCCGACGCGAAACGGCGACTCCGCCCTGCCGTCCACCGGGTCATCCAGCGTGCCCGCCGACATCGCGCAGAGGAAGCTGATCGCGGGGCTGCTCGGCATCGTGCTCGGGAGCCTGGGGGTGCACAAGTTCTACCTGGGGATGAACACCCCCGGCCTGATCATGCTCGGCGCCAACATCGGCGTGTGGATTCTGGCCTTCCTGCTGGGCCTGATCACGCTGGGCTTCGGGCTGATCATCACCGTGCCGCTGGCGGGCCTGATCAGCGGCGCCATCGGGCTGCTCGGCCTCGTCGAGGGCATCCTGTACCTCACGAAGTCGGACGAGGAGTTCTACCGGCAGTACGTGCTCGGCAAAAAGCCCTGGCTCTGAACCGCGCGGGGGAAGCGCCCCGCCGTGAGGTCGGTCGCCTCCTGTGCGGTGCTCCTCAGGCCGACCTTTTGCACGCCGCGTCACAGACGGCCCGCCACCCGGGGGAGGACGATACCGGCCAGGGCTCCCTCCGGCCAGAGCCGTGGGCATGGCACCGGATCGGCTCCAGGGACACCTGGATCTGCGGCTGAGGGAGGATCGCCCGCGCTGCGGAGGGGCAGGCATCTCCAGGCTCTGGGGAGGGGGTATGGGAGACGGGGGTGGACGGCGTGAGCTGCGGCGCGCGATCCGTGGCCTGTGGGGGCGCCGACGGCGTGTGGTCGAAGCCGAGCAGCCCGGGTGGCCGAGCGCCCGCCGCCGGACCCTCCGCGAACCCGGCGGGCCCGCGCCCCTCTCCCTCCGGCCGACGCGGGGGGCGGTGCTGAGTGTCCTGCTGGGCTGCGGGGCCTTGCTGGCGGTGACGGACCTGTCGCGGGGGCTGGCGCAGGTGCAGGGCTACCGGCCAGCGTACGCCCTCCCCGCCGGTCCCTTCGTGTACCTGAACGTCCAGAGCCTTCAGGCCGAGTTGCGGCGGGCGGGGGTGGGGGTGTCGGGCCCGCCGACCCGGCCGGTCCTCACCTTCCCGAACGCGCCCCGTCCGGTGGTCGTGGAGACCGGGGGAGGTACGCCGGGGCCCTACCTGAGCCGGGCGCTGGTGCGCGACTACGGAAGCGGGCAGGTGTATCTCGACGCGAACACGCTGGCGCGGTCGCTGATCGGCGCCGGGCTGGACGTGCGGGTGAGGGGGTGGGTGAATCCCGACCTCCGGGTGGGGCCGGTGACGCTGCGGCTGGGGACGGCCTCGCGGCCCGTGCAGGCGTACAACCTCCACAGCCTGGGGCTGGCTGCCCTGGCGCGTGACCTGGGCGTGCGCGAGGCGTACAGCGCGCGCTGGAGCGGGGTGAACCTGTACAGCACCCACGCGCTGCGGGCACCGGGGGGTGCGGGGGACGTGTACGCCCTCGTCAGCGTGCTGTATCTGCCGCCGCGCGACCCCGCCTCCCAGACGAGTCCCCTCGTGCTGGCCTTCGATCTGGCGCGGCCGGGCGTGGACGGGCGGCTGCACTTCGCCCTCCCCTACGACCTGGTTCACCTGCGGCTGACGGGCGACCCCGACGAGTTGCGGCAGGACGCCCGTCGTTTCGCGGAGAGGCTGGACTACGGACGTGCCGAGCGGCCCGCCCACGCCCTGCTGCTGCGGCTCAGCGGTGACCTCTCCCCAGGGGCCACGCCCTTCACCGTGATTCCCCGGAACGAACGGAGCGTGGGGGAGTAGCAAAGCGTTCCGGCCCGGGGCGTGCGACCCCTGCCGGAACCCAACGTCTCGTGACGTGACGCCTACCCCAGCGCCCCCCCGATATCGGCGCGCAGGTCCTCCACGTCCTCCAGCCCGACGCTCATGCGGATGGTGTGGGGGGTGACCCCGGCGGCGCGGCGGGCGGGCTCGGGCATCTTGCCGTGCGTGGTCGTCCACGGGTGAACGACGAGGGTGCGGCTGTCTCCCAGGTTGGGGGCGATGCGGACGACCCCCAGGCGGGCGAGGAAGGCGGCGGGGTCCTCCACCTCGAAGGTGAGAACGGCCCCGAAGCCGCCGCGCAGGTACCGGCGGGCGAGGGTGTGGTGGGCGCTGCCGGGCAGGCCGGGGTACGAGACGCGCCCGACGCGGGGGTGACGTTCGAGCCACGTCGCCAGCGCCAGCGCCGTTTCCGACTCGCGGCCCAGGCGCAGGGCGAGCGTTTCGAGCCCCTGCGCGAGCAGAAAGGCGTTGTGCGGGGCGAGCGTCATGCCGAGCTGGTGGGCGCCGAACCAGCGCTGCCGCCACGCGAGGGCCCCCTCTCCCCGGACGTTCAGGACGCTGCTTTCGCCCCCGTCGGTGTAGATGGGGTTGCGGGTCAGGCTGTGCCGATTGCCCACCGTGACGCTGCCGCCCATCACGCTGCCGTGGCCGCCCGCCCACTTCGTCAGGGAGTGGGTCACGATGTCGGCGCCGTACTCCAGCGGACGGCACAGGTAGCCCACGCCGCCCCAGGTGTTGTCGATGCCGAGCAGGGCGCCCCGCGCGTGCGCGGTGGCCGCGCACGCCTCCAGGTCGGGCACGTCCCCGGCGGGATTGCCGATGGTCTCGGCCCAGACGAGGCGGGTGTTGTCCCGCATGGCCGCCTCGATGGCCTGCGGCGTGTTCTCGGTGATCGTGGCCGTGACGCCCATCAGGGGCAGGATGTTGTTCAGCAGCCCCGCGCTGCCGCCGAAGAGGCTGCCCGTGGAGACGACGTGATCCCCGGCGCGGCACACGCTGAGCAACGCCGTGAAGGTCGCCGCCTGCCCGCTGGCGAGGGCGACGGTCGCCGCGCCGCGCTCCAGCGCCGTGATCCGTTCCTCCAGCGCGCGGACGGTGGGGTTTTGAAGCCGCGCGTAGCTGAGGCCCTGATTCGATTGGAACTCCTCCTGCGCCTGCTCCAGCGTCTCGAACTGGAAGGCGGCGGCCTGATGGATCGGGATGCCGACCGTCTCCCCCAGCCCCCGCGCGATGCCGGTCTGCACGGCGGTCGTCTCGAAGCCCCAGCCGGTCGTCTCGGTGGGGACGCTCTGTGTCTCGGTGGCCTGCCCGGCGTCGCGGAGGTCGGTCATGCGGTCATGCTAGGCACTCGGCGCGGCTAGAGTGCGGCCCATGTCCTACCTGCAAGACCTGCGCGCGGTGTGGGGGCCCTCGCCGCTCGTCTCGGTCGGCGTGAGCGTGCTCCTTCAGGACGACTCCGGGCGGGTCCTTCTCCAGCGGCGCGGCGACGACGGGCTGTGGGGCGTGCCGGGCGGGAGCCTGGAACCCGGCGAGGATTTTCTGACCGCCGCGCACCGGGAACTGCTGGAGGAGACGGGGCTGACCTGCCCGAAGCTCGCCCCGCTGCCGCTGGAGAAAGGGCTGATCAGCGGCCCGCAGTTCTATCACCGTTATCCGAACGGCGACGAGATTTACCTCGTCGGGGCCCAAGTGCACGGCACCCTCCCCGCCTCCGCCCTCGACCACGCCGCCCCCGACGACAGCGGCGAGACGCTCGACCTCGCCTGGTTCGGGCTCGACGACCTGCCGCCTTTGAACAGCAACATCAACCGCGTGAGCATGAATGTCCTGCGTGCCCGCGCAGGTCTGCCGCCCCTGTCCCTCCTCCCCTTCCCGGACTCGCCACCGGTCGGGCATCACCTGATGGAGGTGAGGAAGTCGGTGGGCCCGCGCCCCCTCTTCGCCCCCGGCGCGAACGTGCTGGCGACCGACGAGGGGGGGCGCCTGCTCCTCCTCCAGCACGGGGACACGGGCCGCTGGACCTTACCGGGCGGCAGCCTGGAACCGGGCGAGAGCTTCGGGACGTGCGCGCGGCGGGAACTCTTCGAGGAGACGGGGCTGAACGCCGACCGGCTGGAGCCCCTGAACCTCTATGCCGGAGCGGAGTACCGCTTCACCTCCCCGCACGGCGATGTGGTCGACAACGTGAGCGTCCTGTACCGGGCGGTCGGCGTGACGGGCGATCTGCGGTTGCAGGAGGGCGAGGTCCTCGATGGGGCGTGGTTCGCCCCAGACGAATTGCCGGGCGAGGACGACCTCAGCGGCCCGCTCATCCGGGCGATGGTCCAGGCATGGCGAGAGGGCCGGAACAGGTAGCCCCGGCCCCCTTCCGAACCTCGCTCACTTCTCCCGGATGCTCCAGCCCTGCGCGCGAACGGCCCCGATGAGGCGGTCCATCACCGGGTCCACCTCGGCGTCCGTCAGCGTCCGCTGCCCCCGGAACACCAGCCGCACGGCGACGCTGCGCTGGCCTTCCGGGATAGGGGCACCCACGTACACGTCGAAGGGCTCGACACTTTCGAGCCATTCTCCCGCCTCGCGCCGCAGCAGGGCGGCGACCTCGCCGTAACTCACGTCCCGGGGGGCGATCACGGCCAGGTCGCGCCACGCGGCGGGCGCCCGGCTGGGGTCGCGGAAGGTCCACGCGCGGCCCGGCAGCGGCAGGGCGGCCTCCAGCACGGAGGTGTCCCCCTTCAGGCCGAACTCCCCCGCGATCTCGGGGTGCAGGGCGCCGAGCCAGCCGACACGCTCACCGTTCCAGACGACCTCCCCCGCAATTCCGGGATGGAGGGCGGGCGGCACGGCGTCCCCGCGAAGCTGGCGGATGTCGAGGCTCGCCCCCAGACTGGACGCCAGCGCCTCCACCAGACCCCGGAAGGCGCTGAAGGACCCCGCCACCCCCGGCTGGTGCGTGTTCGCGGCAAGGGGGCCGCGCATCAGCAGACCGAGACGTTCCCGTTCCCCGTCCGCCGGGAAGACGCGCCCGATCTCGAAGATCAGGACCCGCTCGCCCTTCGGGTGGGCCTGCGCGGCCCGGAGCAGGCTGGGGTAGAGGGCCGTGCGCATCCCGGTGCGGTCGGCAGTGAGGGGATTGCGGAGGCGGACGGTGGGCGTGGCGCTGCGGGCCTTTCCCGCCTCCTCGTCGCTGGTGAAGGTGTAGGTCACGACCTCCTGGAAGCCCAGGCCGGACAGGGCGCGGCGGAGGGTCGTTCTCGCCGCACTCTCCCGCTCCGCGCCGAGGTTGCTCTCGTGGACCCGCAGGTTCGGCAGCGTCTCGGGGAGGTCGCCGTAGCCGTGCAGCCGGGCCACCTCCTCGGCGAGGTCCTGCCAGATGCCCATGTCCACCCGCCAGGAGGGCGGCGTCACGGTCAGGCGGTCGCCCTCGCGCTCGACCCGGCAGCCCAGGCGGGTGAGGATGTCCGCCATCTCCCCCGTGCTCACCTCCATGCCGAGGAGGGCGCGAATCTGGTCCCCCGTCGCCTCGATGACTCCGGGAAGGTCGGGGGTGCCGACGAGGGTCGCGCCGGGGTGGGCCTGTCCGCCGCCGTGCTCGGCCAGCAGCCCCGCCACCCGGTCGGCGCCGCGCGGGGCGAGGAGGGGATCGACGCCGCGCTCGTAGCGGTACACGGCGTCGGTCTTCAGGCCGAGCCTGGTACTCGTGCGCCTCAACAACACGGGGTCGAAGTGGGCGGACTCGATCACCACGTCCGCCGTGTCTGGCCGCACATGCCCGTGGTCGCCGCCCACGACGCCCGCGATGCCGAGGACGCCCCGGCCCTGTTTGGGCTCCTTCGCCGTGGCGAAGGCTTCCATCACCGTCGGGATGTGGACCTCGCCCCCGTCGCGGATGAGGAGGTCTTCGGGGCCGACCGTGTGCTCGTTGCCCAGCAGGTCGCGCACGATCTCGCCCTGACGGAGCCCGAAAGAGACGATGATCTGGTCGTCCGCCACGTCCCGGCGGTCGTAGAGGGCGGTGGGCTGGCCGAGTTCGAGCATCACGTAGTTGCTGGTGTCCACGATCAGGTCGATGGGGCGCATCCCGGCGAGCGTGAGGCGGCGCTGCATCCACAGGGGCGAGGGGCCGTTCTGCACGCCGCTCACGGTGCGGGCCGCGAAGTGGTCGCAGCCGAAACGAATCTTGCGGGAGGGGTCGCGCTCGATGGTCACCCCGCGCGGCGGCAGGGAGACGCGAATCTCGCCCTCACCACTGGGGCGCGGCCCGGCCTGCGGGGGCACGAGATCGAGTTTCAGGAACGCCGCAAGGTCCCGCGCGAGGCCGAGGGCGCTGAGCACGTCGGCGCGGTTGGGCGTGACCTCCACGTCGAGCACGGAGTCCGCCTGCCACACCTCGCGCATGGGGGTGCCGGGCGCCGCCGTCCCCGCCGGGAACAGCATCAGCCCCGCGCCGCTCTCGCCGACGCCGAGTTCCTTCGCGCTCGCGGCCATGCCCCAGGACTCGACGCCCTGCATCTGCCGGACGCCGTACTCCGTCTCGCCCAGCGTCGTTCCGGGCGAGACGAGGGCGACCATCGTTCCGGCGGGGAGGCCGACGGCGTTGGGGGCCCCGGAGGCGATGGTGCGCGGGCCGTGCGGCCCCACGTCGAGCGAGAGCCGGGTGAGGGCCGTTCCTTCGATGGGCTCGGCAGCGGTGACGGCGACGAGGAGAACACCTTCGGGAGGGGCAGGGACTTCCTCGATCCCCTCCAGCGGCAGGCCCATGCCCGCGAGGATGGGTTCGAGGTTGGGGGCGGGGGGGAGCCCAGGGAGGAGTTCTTGGAGCCAGGAGTGGGGAAGTTTCATGGGGGGACCTCGGGGGGAAGGGGGTTGGCAGACTGGACGCGCTGGTGGTCGCCCGCGTTACCCCCCTCCCCGACCCTTCCCCACAAGGAGGGAGGGAGAGAAAAGCTCAAGCTCTGGCGTTCCTGCTCCTCCCCCCTCGTGGGGGACTGGTACAGCTCGCACCGCGAGAGGCCGGGAGGAGGGGTACGCGGCGAAGGAAGACCTACCCCAACTCCCCCCGGAACTGCCCGATCACTCGCGGGTCATTCGCATAGAAGTACCGGATATCCGGAATCCCGTATTTCAGCATCGCGATTCGCTCCGGCCCCAGCCCGAAGGCGAAGCCCGTCTTGCCCTCGTATACGCGGGGCTTGCCCTGGGCCTCGCGCAGGTCGTCCACCGCCTTGAAGACGTTGGGGTGGACCATGCCGGAGCCGCCGAGTTCGAGCCACTTGCTCTCGCCGCGCGGGTTGTCCCACCACACCGCGAAGTCGGCGCCCGGCTCCACGAAGGGGTAGTAGCTCGGCTGGAAGCGGACCCTGGCGGTGGGGCCGTAGAGCCCGCGCGCCATCTCGGCGACCGTGCCCTTGAGGTCGGCCATGCTGATGCCGTCGCCGACGACGAGGCCTTCGAGCTGGTGGAACATCGCCTCGTGGGTGGCGTCGGTGGCCTCGTAGCGGTAGACCTTGCCGCGCACGACGACCTTGAGGGGCGGCTCGTGGTCCACCATGTAGCGCACCTGCATGGGGCTGGTGTGGGTGCGCAGCAGGCGACCGTCCTCCAGCCAGAAGGTGTCCTGAAGGTCGCGGGCGGGGTGGTACCACGGCACGTTCAGCGCCTCGAAGTTGTGGTGCTCGTCCTCGACCTCCGGCCCCTCGATGACCGTGTAGCCCATCCGCTCGTAGAGGGTGACGAGATCGTCGTACACGCGGCTGATGGGGTGCAGCCCGCCCGCCGGGAGGGGCAGACCGGGCAGGGTCACGTCGATGGCCTCCGAGGCAAGTTTGGCGTCGAGGGCAGCTCGCTTGAGGACGGCCTCGCGCCCCCCCAGCGCCGCGTCGATGGTCTGCCGCAGGGCGTTGATCTCGGCGCCGCGCGCCTTGCGCTCCTCGGGGGCGAGCTTGCCAAGGGTGCCGAGTTCCTTGGTGACCAGCCCGCTCTTGCCAACGTAGCGGGTCTTGACGGCCTGAAGGGTGTCGAGGTCGGGGGCTTCTTGGATGGCTTGCAGGGCTTCTTCTCTCATGGGGGCTCCTGGGGACAAAAGAAAACCCCGCCACGCGGGAGGCGGCGGGGACAAGGCGCTCGACCGGGTGTCAGGTCAGCGTGGCCCCGCCGCGCGGAAACGGCGAACGTGGACCGGCGTGGGGCGTCATGGGGTCAGGGTAGCGGGCGCGGGGGTGGGGGTCAACCGGCCGCAGGGCGCAGACCCCGGTTCGTCTCGAACAGGCAGCGGCGCTTTCGCCCCCTCGCTCCTGTGCCACCATGCGGCGCATGGGTGAGGCTCACGCCGAAGTTTTCCTGCTCGTGGCGGGCGTGCTGCTCCTCGCCGGGCTGATCGTGAGTCGGCTGGGGGGGCGGCTCGGCATCCCCGGGCTGCTGCTCTTCCTGGGGGTGGGGATGCTCGCCGGGTCGGACGGGCTGGGCATCCAGTTCTCCGACTACCGGCTGGCGCAGGTGCTGGGGACGGTGGCGCTGTGCTTCATCCTCTTCCAAGGCGGGCTCGACACGAACTGGCGGCTGGTGCGGCCCGTGGTGAAGCGGGGGCTGAGCCTGGCGACCCTGGGCGTGCTCGTGACGGCGGGGGTGATGGCCGCGTTCGCCCACTTCGCGTTCGGCTTTTCGTGGCTGACCGCGTGGCTTCTCGGGGCCATCGTGAGCAGCACGGACGCCTCGGCGGTGTTCTCCGTCCTCAAGGAGCGCAACCTGGGGCTCAGGGGCGACATCGACCCCCTGCTGGAGTTCGAGTCGGGCGTGAACGACCCAATGGCGGTCTTCCTGACGGTCGGGATCATCGAGCTGGTCTCGCATCCCGGCTCGGGTGTGCTCGACATCGTGCCCCTGTTCCTGCGGCAGATGGTCCTGGGGGCCGTGCTGGGCGTGGTTCTGGGGCGGGCGGCGCTATGGGTGCTCAACCGGGTGCAGCTCCAGTTCGAGGGGCTGTACTCGGTCCTCACACTCGCGCTCGCGCTGACGATCTTCAGCGGGGCGGCGGTGGTCGGCGGAAGCGGCTTTCTCGCGGTCTACATCGCGGGGGTGATCCTGGGCAACAGCGACTTCATCCACAAGCGCAGCCTGATCTCCTTCCACGACGGGCTCGCGTGGCTGATGCAGGTCGGCATGTTCCTCACCCTGGGGCTGCTCGTCAACCCGCGCGAGCTGCTGCCCACCGCCGGGCTCGCGATCGCCTGCGCCCTCGTGCTCGTCT
Source organism: Deinococcus aestuarii (assembly GCF_018863415.1). Lineage (NCBI taxonomy): Bacteria > Thermotogati > Deinococcota > Deinococci > Deinococcales > Deinococcaceae > Deinococcus > Deinococcus aestuarii. The sequence continues at coordinate 536,803 of NZ_JAHKSN010000002.1, forward strand.
TCGTGGCGCGTCCCGTCAGCGTGTACCTCAGCCTCGCGCGGGCGCGGATGCCGCCCAACGAGAAGACGATGGTCGCGTGGGTGGGGCTGCGCGGCGCCGTGCCCATCGTCCTCGCCACCTTTCCGCTGCTCGCCGAAATCCCGCAGGCACAGACCCTGTTCAACATCGTCTTCTTCATCGTGCTGACGAGCGTGCTGCTCCAGGGCACCACCCTCACCCTCGTCGCCCGCTGGCTGGGCGTGCGCGAGACGCTGCCCCCACGGGCCGCCTACCCCATCACCTACACCCCGACCGGGCACAACAAGAACGAGATGGTCGAGGTCGAGGTCAGGGCAGGCAGCGACGCCGACGGCGCCCGCATCGTGGACCTGCACCTGCCGCCGGAGGCCCTGGTCATCCTGATCCACCGCGCCGGGGAGTTCCTGATTCCCAAGGGGGCGACCGAATTGATGGCGGGAGACAGCGTGCTCGTGCTGGCGGGCGAGGCGGAGTTGCGGGAGGTGCGGGGGAGGCTGGGAGAGGGGGCTCGGGAAGTGGTGGGCAGCACGCGGTAGAACCCCTCTTTCCCACGTCCCCATTGCGGAGACAAGTCCCCAATCCCCCTCACCCCGCAGTGTTACCGTACCCCCATGACGAGCACCGCCGAGAAACCCGACCTCGCCGTCCGCGACACGGCGGTCTTCGACCTGATCGAGCAGGAGGCCGAGCGTCAGCGCGTGGGGCTGGAGCTGATCGCCTCCGAGAACTTCACCTCCGCCGCCGTGCGCGAGGCGCAGGGGAGCGTGCTGACGAACAAGTACGCGGAAGGGTATCCCGGCAAACGCTGGTACGGCGGCTGCGAGGTCGTCGATCAGGTGGAGCGCCTCGCCATCGAGCGGGTGAAGGAACTGTTCGGCGCCGAGTGGGCGAACGTGCAGCCGCACTCCGGCTCCAGCGCGAACCTCGCCGTCTACAACGCGCTGATCGAGCCGGGGGACACCGTGCTGGGCATGGACCTCTCGCACGGCGGGCACCTGACGCACGGGAACCCGGTGAACTTCTCCGGCCTGCGGTACAAGATCGTCGGGTACAAGGTGAACCCCGAGACGGAACTCATCGACATGGAGGAGGTGCGCCGCCTCGCCCACGAGCACAGGCCCAAGATGATCATCGCGGGGGCGAGCGCGTACAGCCGGATCATCGACTTCGCGGCCTTCCGGGAGGTGGCGGACGAGGTGGGGGCGATCCTCTTCGCGGACATCGCGCACATCGCCGGGCTGATCGCGGCGGGCGTGCACCCGGGCGCGCTGCCGCACGCGCACGTGGTCGCCTCGACGACGCACAAGACGCTGCGGGGGCCACGCGGCGGGATCATCCTCAGCAACGACGTGGAACTCGGCGCGAAGATCGACCGGGCCGTCTTCCCCGGTTACCAGGGCGGGCCGCTGGAGCACGTGATCGCCGCGAAGGCGGTGGCGTTCGGGGAGGCGCTGCGGCCCGAGTTCAGGGAGTACAGCGCGCAGGTCATCAGGAACGCGCAGGCGCTCGCCAAAGCGTTTCAGGACCGGGGCTACCGGGTCGTCTCCGGCGGCACCGACAACCACCTCTTCGTCCTCGACCTGCGCCCGCAGGGGCTCAACGGCACCAAGGCGACGAAGCGGCTGGACGCCAACGCGATCACCATCTCCAAGTCCACGCTGCCCTACGACACGGAAAAGATTCTGCACGGGGGCGGCATCCGCCTCGGCACGCCCGCGGTGACGACGCGCGGCATGGGGGAAGAGGACATGCCCAGGATCGCGGACCTGATCGACCGGGCGCTGGGGGGCGAGGACGTGAAGGCAGAGGTCCACGCCTTCGCCGGGGGTTTCCCGCTGCCCTGAGCACGGGTGCGTTCCGGGCGGTCCTCCTGCACTGGGGGCCGCCCGTTCTTTTGCCTCACAGCCTTTCCGACGACCCGGCCCGTACGCTGGGGGCATGGCAGGCTCCCTTCCACCCCGGACGACCGCGGTGCCCGGCGCCGGGCAGGCGACCTCGGTGGCCGACCTGACCCTCGGGCTCACGCGCCTGGGACTCACGGCCCCGGACCTGGGGAGCGCGATGCGGCCCGCCCTCGACGCGCTGGTGGAGCGCACCGCCGCCGTGGGGGCGGGGTACTTCCAGTTGCGGGAGGGCACCCTGACCTTCCACGCGCGGGCGGCGAGCGGGGCGATGCCCGCGGGGCCCGTGATGGAGGCGCTGCTCGCCCACGGGCTGCCCGCCGACCTGCCGCTGCTGCGGGCGCTGGCGGGGACCCAGGGGGCGCTGTTCTTCGGGGACACGCGCGGGCACCCCGAGGCGGCGGGCTTTCCGGAACTGGGGGTGCTGGCCCTGACCGCCGCGCCCATCCACGACGGGGGCGGGCGGCTCGTCGGGGCGCTGCTCTCGCACACCTTCACGCCGCACGGGTGGGCCCAGGAGGAGCGGGCCCTCTTCGCGGGCGTGACCGGGCTGCTCTCGCTCGTCGCCGCCCGCCTCGACGCCGAGGAACGCGAGCAGGCCGCCCACGAGGGGGCGCTGCGGGTCCTGGGCCTGACCCTGGAGGCCCGCGACGCCGAGACGCAGGGCCACACCGACCGGGTGACGGCGCTCGCCGTGCGGCTGGGCGCGCTTCTCGGCCTGCGGGATTCGGCGCTGCGGGCCCTGCGCTGGGGGGCCTACCTCCACGACCTCGGCAAGATCAGCATTCCCGACGCCATCTTGCACCACCCCGGGCGCCTGGACCCGTCCGCCCGCGCCCGGATGGAGGAGCACGTCCTCGACGGGGCGCGGCTCGCGGAGCAACTGCCCTTTCTGCCGCGGGGGGCGCTCGACGTGATCCTTTCGCACCACGAGTGGTGGAACGGGGGGGGCTACCCGCGCGGGCTGGCGGGCGAGGCGATTCCCCTGGGCGCGCGCATCTTCGCCCCCTGCGACGTGTACGACGCCCTGGTGAGCGAGCGGCCCTACAAGCGCGCCTGGACCCACGCGGAGGCCGTGGGTTACCTGGAGGAGGGAAGCGGCACCCAGTTCGACCCGGCGGTGGTGGCGGCGTTCGTGCGGGTGCTGACGGGGGACGGCCTCCTTACCCCGCCCCCGTCAGCGTGAGCACGGTGACCTCGGGCGCGCAGAGGTTGCGGATGGGCACGCCGCTCGTGCCCAGGCCGCGGCTGACGTAGGCGGGACTCCCAAACGCGCCGCGCACCCAGCCCATCGCGTACCGCTGCCCGTAACGGCTGGGCACGTGCACGGCGCCGACCAGCGGCAGACGAATCTGGCCCCCGTGGGTGTGCCCGCACAGGGTCAGGCCGACGTGAGCAGGCAGCTCGGGCAGCACGTCCGGGTTGTGGGTCAGGAGCAGGGTGGCGCGGTCCCCGGCCCCCGCCAGGGCCGCCGCCGGGTCGGCGTCGCGTTGCCAGAAGTCGTTCACGCCGCCCAGCCAGAGGTCATCCCGCACGGCCCGCCCCGTGTTCACGAGCAGGGTAACGCCCGCGCGGGCGAAGTCGGCGGTCAACTGCTCGCGCCTCTCCTCCCAGTCGGGGCGGGCGCGGCCTCCCCGGCGCGAGTCGCGGCGCCCGAAGGAGTCGTAGTCGTGGTTGCCCCACACGCCGTACACGCCCAGCGGCGCGCGCAGCCGGGCGAGTTCGGGAAAGAGGGCGGCGGGCGAGTCGCCGGAAGGGAGGTCAAGGAGATCGCCCCCCAGCAGCACGAGGTCGGGGCGCTCGGCGTTCGCGGCGTCCACCCAGGCGCGCACGCTTCCGGGGCCGACGTACAGCCCGTAGTGCAGGTCGGTGAGGAAGGCGGCACGCAGGGGAGAACGCAGGCCCGGCAGGCTCGCCTGCTCCCGCGTCACGCCGAAGGCATAGGCCTGGGCCGCACCCACTCCGCCGAGGGCGCCCAGGGCCGCGCCGCCGCCGAGCAGGCCGCGCAGCACCCGGCGGCGGGTGACGGGGGGGGAGTCGGGGCGGGTCATGGACTCCAGGGTAGGGCAGGGGGGCGCGGGAAGGGCGGCGTCATCTCCCCCCCATCCCAGCAGACGCGGGGGCGGGGGGCATCCCCCCAAAGGGGGAGGCGTTCCGTGCTCAGCCGGGTAGACTGGCGGGCATGACGTGGGCGGGAGAGGTGCTGGTGGTGGACGTGCTCGACGAGGACGCGGGCCTGGCGGACGTGGAGGACACGCGGGGCCGCACCTTCCAGCTTCCGGCGGAGTGGCTGCCGGAGGTGCGCGACGGGGCGGCCTACCGGGTGAGCGTGACCGGGCGGGGCGTGGACTTCACCCCCGACCCGGACGGCGCGCGCCTCCTGCGCGAACGCAGCAAGCAGACCCTGCTCGACTTCAGCGACGCGCCGGATGGCCGGGAGGGCGCGTGAACAGGCCCGTCGTCATCATCCCGGACCTGCACGGGCGGGCGGACCTCCTTGCGGCGGCGGTGGGGTACGCGGCGGACACTTTCGGGCCGGACACGCACTTCCTGAGCCTGGGGGACGCCATCGACCGGGGGCTGCACAGCGTGGACTGCGCCGAACTCCTGCTCGACCTGCACCGCCAGGGCCGGGCGACCCTGCTGATGGGCAACCACGAGCGGATGGCCTGGGAGGGGTTGAAGTGGTACCGCCGCTTTCAGGAGACGGGCGACCCCGGCGACTACCGCCGCGCGCTGGAGGGCTTCCGCTGGTGGATGGGCAACGGCGGCGAGAGCGTGCGCCGAGAGCTCGGCGGGCTGACCCTGGAACGCTTCCCCGCCCCCCTCGCCGAGTACCTGGATGTGCTGCGCCGGGTGGTGTACGTCACCGCGAGCGGCGAGGTCGTGGGGGAGCCGCCCGCCGGGCTGAGCGTGCTCGTGGCGCACGCGAGCCCGCCCGTGCCGCACCGCCAGTACCCCAATCCCGAGGCGGCGGCGCTGTGGCTGCGGCCCTTCGACGGGCCCTTCCCGCTGCCCTCCGGGGTGACCTACAGCGTGCACGGGCACACGCCCGTCCAGGCCCCGGTGCAGGTGGACCGCCACGTCTACCTCGACCTGGGGGCCTACGAGACCGGGCGGCTCGCCCTGCTGCCGGTGAACGTGCTCTCGCCCCCGCCCGTCACCATCCTGTATGGTCCGGGGGACCCCGGGGCGGCGCGGCGGTACGCGGCCTTCGGGGAGGCGCTGCCCACGCGGCCCGTGCCCCTGCCCGCCGCCTACTGAGCGCCCCCCGGCCGGGTGCTTTCTGGAGGGAGAGAGACATGACCAAACGCAGCCCCACCGCCGACCGGCTGGAGGAAGTCTGGCCCAGGCTCAGGGCCGGGGACCCGGGGGCCGTCCACGCCGCCCGCAAGCTCACCCGCCGCGCCCAGGCCGAGCTCCGCGTGGCCGGAGCGGGCGGCAAGGTGAGGCGCGCGTGGCGGGACCTGCGCCGCGCCGCCGCGCCCCTGCGCGACCACGACGTGGCCGGGGGCCACCTGCACGCTGCGCTCGTGGGGCTGGGCGCTCCGCCGCCGCTCCTCGACCGCTTCGACGCGGAATGGACCGCCCGCCGCGCTGGCCTGCTCGCCGGGACCGAGTGGCCCGCAAAACCCCCCGCCTACGACCTCAAGGGGGGCTGGAAGGGCCGCGCCCGCAAGCTCGCCGCCGGGGACGTGGACGAGCTGCTGGGGGAGGGCGAGGCCGCGCTCGCCTCCGAGGACACCCAGCCCTGGCACGACTGGCGCAAGAACCTCAAGCGTCACCGCTACACCCTCGACCTCCTCGGCGACGTGCCCACGCCGCTGACCGACGTGCTCGACGCCCTGGGCCGCCTCCAGGACACGGAAGTCACCACCGCGCTGCTGCGGGACGACCCGGCCCTCTCTGGACTGCTGGGCGAATTCCGCGACCAGCTCCTCGTGCGCGAGGCGGCGGCGGGCAAGGCGGCGCGGGCGTGGGTGCGGACCCTCTTCCCGGCCTTCTCCGAGGCCCTGCGGACGGCGGGCGAGGCGGACAAGAAGGGCAGGAAACAGGTCCCCGAGCCCGCCGCCCAGGCCTGACCTCCCCCGGGGAAGACTGGGATCAGACCGAGGGAAGGCCCGCCAGCCACGCCTCCGCCTGCGCCAGCCCCTCCGGCGTGTCCACGTCGAGGAGGCGCGCGGCGGGGAAGGTGAGGGTGACGACCCCGGCCCGGTGATCCCGCAGGAGGGCGCGGGGGCCGTGGTCGGCGTCGGGCAGGCCCGGCAGCCCGGCGAGGAGGTCGGCGCGCAGAAGGTGGGGCGGCGCGCCGACGGTCTCCCCGCCCGGGTCGCCGTAGCGGGCGAGCACGGCGGGGGCGCCCGTCTCACGGAAGGCCCGCAGGAGGGCAGCGTGCAGGTCGGCCGTCACCAGCGGCATATCCCCCAGCGCGAAATTGGCCCCGGCGACCCCCGGCGGCAGCGCCTGCGCCGCCACCCGGAAAGACCCCAGCAGCCCCCGCGCCGGGTCGGGATTCACCGCGAAGGCGAAGGGCAGGTCGGCGAGCGCCGCGCGGACGCCCTCCCCCACCTCGCCCGGGGGCAGCACCGCGAGGAGGCCGTCGTGCCCGCCCCCCGCCAGCGCCAGCGCCGCGTGGCGCACGAGGGGCACGCCGCGCAGGGGTGCGAGCTGCTTGGGGCGGCCCATCCGGGTGCTCCGGCCCGCCGCCAGGAGGACACCCCAGACGGGCGGAGGGGGGCCGGGCGCGGACATGGGGCGAGTCTAGCCCCTCCTCGTGCCCGGCACGGTCCCCCCACCGGGGCCACCCCCATCGGGCACAATGGAGGAAGCTTTACAATTCGTCCGAGCGGTCCCGGTGCCCCGCGGCGGGCACACCTCTCAGACATTTCCGGAGGTCATCCATGAAACTCAACTACAGCGGTCAGGAGCAGGTGCAGGCCCCCCCGGCGGCGGTGTGGGCCTTCGTGCAGGACCCCGAGCGGGTGGCGCGCTGCCTGCCCGACGTGCAGGAGGTCGTCGTCCACGACCAGACCCACATGGACGCGACCGTGCAGGTCGGGGTGGGCATGGTGCGCGGCAAGTTCAAGTTCAAGATCGAGGTCTTGCCCGACGAGGCGCAAAACCGGGTGAACGTCAAGGTGCAGGGCGGCGGCCTGGGCAGCGTGGTGGACCTGACGGCGGGGGCGACCGTCCAGGACAACGGCGACGGCACGACCACCCTCGACTGGACGGGCGACGCCACCATGCGCGGGCCGGTCGCCACGGTGGGCGGGCGCGTGCTCGACGCCCAGGCGCAAAAGCTCATCCAGAAGACCTTCCAGAACATGAGCACGCAGGTGGGCGAGCAGTCGGGCACGCCCGCCTGACCCCAGCAAGCCTTGTCCGGGAAAGCGGCGCCGCCCCGTCTCCAGCTCGGAGGGGGCGGCGCCGCTTGCTCAAAGCGGGTCAGGTCGTGGGGTGGGGTGCCCGGTCGGGAGCGGGGGCCGGGCGCACCCGCAGCACTCCGCTGAAGAACCCGGCGACGCTCGCCAGGGCGACGAAGAGCCACAGCAGCCGCGCGGGGGTGGGGTCGAGCAGCGCCCCGAGCCACACGGCTCCCAGCGAGACGGCGGCGTGGGCGAGGACGGGCGTCAGGGGGAGGCGGCGCGCGTGATGCAGGGCCGCCCCGCGTGCGCCGAAGTGCAGCCCGGAGGCCGCCACCATCAGCACGCAGAGCAGGAAGGGCACAGTCATGGCCCAAGGGTAGAGAGGCGGCTGTCACCCGTCCCTCACCCGCGCCAGGATGGATGGAAACTAAAGGGAAGGACCGCTCTGTTTGACCCCATGAGGCATGCGTTCCGCGCCACTCAGGGGGGTGTCGTCTGGGCGCAGGAGTGGACGGACGGCTTGTCCTTGAGGGCCAGGGCCCGCCTCTCCACGAGATGCCAGGACGCATAGGCCAGGGCCACCGTCACCGGAACGCTGAGCAGCAGGTTGGCGGCGGGCGTGAGGCCGAGGCCGAGGGCCACCACGATCTGCTGGACCAGCATGCCCCAGAGGTAGATTCCGTAGCTGGGATCGCCCCAGCGCCCCCAACCAGCGAGCCGCCGACTCCGAGCCACGTAGAGCACGGCGTAGAGGCCGAAGGTGCTGGCGAATGTCCGCAGGTCCTCCCCGGCGACGCCCGCGACGACGAAGAGGAGCGCCGCGAGGGCGAGGTCGCGCCGCCACGGCAGACGCGCGTTCCAGGCCTGAAGTGCCGCGCCCACGCTGAAGGCGAGAGGCAGGTAAAGCCACGGCTGCTCCTGCGCGCCCGGCACCCGCCACACGATCACGGCGAGGGCGACGGCGAGGGCCGTGACGCTCTCCCGGGTGAGCAGCCGGGCGGCCCCCAGCGCGAGCAGGGCGGCGTAGCACTCCACCTCGTATTCCAGGGTCCACAGCGGCCCGTTCACCACCTGGGGGAGTGGGTTGGTTTCGAACACGCCGGGCAGGAACCGTTGGCCCCCGGGCGGCTGATGCAGCCACAGATTCTGCCCGTAGGCCCAGGTGAGCGGACTCGACCAATACCCGAACTCCGAGCTCAGCGCCGGGCCGATCAGTCCCACGGTGACGGCCACGACCACGATCAGGGCGGGCCAGATGCGCAGGGCGCGGGCACGGGCGAACGCGGCCACGTCCGGTCGGCGCTCCCAAGACCCCATCACCAAATAACCGCTCATCCCGAAGAACACCGTGACGGCGAGCGCCCCCAACGTCATCTGTCCGCCCGAGAGCCGGTACAGGACGTCCGGGTCGAGTTCACCGCTCGTGACCTGCCACGCGTGGGAAGCCATCACGGCCAGGGCAGCGAGGATGCGCAGGGCGTCAAAGCTGTTCTGCCTCACCCCATCAGGCTCCCGTGTTCGATCTGACCTTTTTCTTTCCCGCCTTACCCCACCCCGCCCCGAAACGCGCGAGGATAGGGGCATGAGTCAGCCTTCAGAGCCGAGCGCCGCCGCCCCCTCCCCCATGCCCGCGCCCGATCCGCTGCGCGAGGCCTTTCGTGAGCGGGGGTACGTGGCGGGCGACGCGCTGGCGACGGCGCTGCGGCTCGTCGTGGCGCTCGGCAAGCCGCTGCTGCTGGAGGGCCCGGCGGGGGTCGGCAAGACCGAGGCGGCCAAGACCCTCGCGGCGGCGCTGGGCACGCGGCTGATCCGGCTGCAATGCTACGAGGGGCTCGACGCCCAGGCGGCGCTCTACGAGTGGAACTACGCCCGCCAGCTCCTACACCTGCGCGCGGCGGAGGCGGGGGGGCGCCCGGTGACGGACGACGACCTCTACGGCCCCGAGTTCCTGATGCGCCGCCCCCTGCTGGAGGCGATCAGCCAGCCCACCCCGCCCGTGCTCCTGATCGACGAGGTGGACCGCGCCGACGACGCCTTCGAGGCCTTCTTGCTCGAACTGCTCGCCGAGTGGCAGGTCACGGTGCCGGAGCTGGGCACGATCAGCGCCACCGCCCGCCCGCACGTCATCCTGACGAGCAACCGCGCCCGCGAGCTGAGCGACGCCCTGCGCCGCCGCTGCCTGTACCTCTGGGTGGACTACCCCAGCCGGACGCAGGAGCTGGAGATCGTGCGGGCCCGGCTGCCCGGGATCAGTGAAGCCCTCGCCGCGCAGGTCACGCGGGCCGTCCACGCGCTGCGCGAGTTGCCGCTCGGCAAGCCGCCGGGGGTGGCCGAGACGCTCGACTGGGCCGCCGCGCTCGTCGCCCTGCACCGCGACCACCTCGACGAGGAGGCGCTGCGAGTCACCCTGGGCGCCGTCCTCAAGCTGCGCGAGGATCAGACCCTCGCCCGCGCGACCCTGGAACGGCTGGCGAGGGGGTGACGACGGGCCCGGACGCGCCCCCCCTCCCCGCCGACCTCCCGGCGCGGGTGGTCGCCTTCGCGGCGCGGCTCAGGGCGGCCCACGGCTTCCTGATCGGGCCCGGCGAGGTGACGGACGCGCTGCGGGCCCTCGGGGCGGTGGACGTGCTGCGGCTGCGCGAGGTGCGCGACGCGCTGCGGCTGGTCCTCACCGCGAGCCCGGCCCAGGCGCCCGTCTTCGACGCCGAGTTCGAGGCCTTCTTCCGGCCCCGTACCGGGCCACCCCCGCCCGAGCTGCCGCCCCTGTTGCCGCAGACGGAGGCGCCTCCGCCGCCGCAGAAGGTCTCGGGGGAGGCGGGAGAGCCGCGCCCGGTGCCCGGCGAGTCGCGGGCCGAGGACTCGCCGGAGGAGGGGGAGGATCAGCCCCTCCAGGGCCGCACCCCCCCGCGCGAGACGGAGGGCGAGCCCGACGACCCGGCGGACCCGCCCCGGCTGCTCCAGGCCCGCCTCAGCCCCCACGCGGGCGAGGGGGGGCGGGTGGAGGCGGGAGGGGACGACCTGCCGGAGCTGCTGCGGGCGGCGGGCGCCCTGGTGCGGGCGGTGGAGCTGGGGCGGGCCCGGCGGCGGGTGCCCATGTTGCGGGGCACGCGGCTCGACGCCCGGCGCACCCTGCGGGCCTCGGCGCGCACGGCGGGCGACCCGGCGCGGCTGCGCTGGCTGGGCCGTCCGCGCCGGGCTCCCCGCTTCCTGATTGTGCTCGACGGCAGCCGCAGCATGGGCCGGGGGGCCACGCTGCTGCTGCGTTTCGCCCACGCCCTGCACCTGCGGGCGCGTCGGGTGGAGGTCTACGCCTTCAGCACGGCGCTGACCCGCCTGACCCCCACCCTGCGCGGCGCCCCCCCCGGCGAGGCGCTGAGGCTCCCCGACCTCGGCGACGCCTGGGGCGGCGGCACCCGAATCGGGGAGAGTCTGCTGCGGCTCGCCCGCGACGAGCGCGCCCGCGTGACCCGCGACACCGTGGTCCTGATCCTCAGCGACGGTCTCGACACGGGTGACCCGGAGGTGCTGGCCCGCGCCCTGCGGGACCTCGGCCACCGGGCGGGCCTGCTCGCGTGGCTCTCGCCCCTCGCCGCCACGCCCGGCTACCAGCCGGTGCAGCGCGCGGTCCAGGCGGCCCTGCCCCACCTCGACGCCTTCCTGCCCGCCGCGAGTGTGGGCGACCTGCACGCCCTGGCGCGGAGCCTGCGGGGACGGTGGTAGGGGGAGCGGTCAGGTCAGAGGGAACGCTCAATCAGGTTCTGCACGCGGAGCTGGAATGGCCTCTCTGGCTTTGAGTTCTCCAATATCCAGTACAGGAAGTAGGAGTGACGCGGGCCTCCACCCCATCGAGGGGAGGTGTGGCGCTCCTTGACCACCCCTCTCTGGCAGCCAAAAGGAGACGCCCCAGCCCTGCCGCCGGGACGTCCTCTCTCCTGTGCCGCTCAGAACCAGCGCCGCTTGGTGCCCGTCCGCTTGCCCAGCCGCCGCTCGGCCTGACCGAGCAGGAAGTCGAAGGCGCGGTCGCGTTTGCTGAGCTTGGTGTACTTGCCGCGCCTGGCCTGCTGGTTGCGGCGCATCAGCCCGATGAGTTCGGCGGCGAGGGGGGCGTAGACCATCCATTTGCTGACCTTGCCGGTCTTGCGAGTCTTCATACCTCCCATTACGCGGCACGAAGAGGAAAAGTTGCTGAGTGCGGCCGGGAACGCGTTCACGGTCCCGCGGCGCCCGTCCCGGCGCCCCACGGCCTACACTGGGGCATGACCCAAACCGTGGACCCGGTGACGGACCTGCGCGAACAGCTCGTGGCGTGGCGGCGGCACCTGCACATGCACCCCGAGGTCGGCTTTCACGAGCACGAGACGGCGGCCTACATCGAGGCCGAGCTGCGGAAGATGCCGGGCCTGACCGTCTCCCGCCCGACCGGGACGAGCGTGCTGGCGGTCCTGAAGGGCGGGAAGCCGGGCCGCACCCTCCTGCTGCGCGCCGACATCGACGCCCTGCCGATGGAGGAGGAGAACACCTTCGAGTACGTGTCGCAAAACCCCGGCGCCATGCACGCCTGCGGCCACGACGGGCACACGGCGATCCTGCTCGGCGTCGCGCGCCTGCTGTCGGGGGACGCGGCGAACGTCCCCGGCGAGGTCCGCATGATCTTCCAGCACGCCGAGGAGATCGGGCCGGGCGGGGCCGAGGAACTCGTCATGCAGACAGAGCTGATGGACGGGGTGGACGTGGTGACGGGCCTGCACCTCAACTCCCAGCTTCCGGTGGGGATGGTGGCGGTCAAGCCCGGTGCCTTTATGGCCGCACCCGACACCATTCACATCACGATCAAGGGCAAGGGCGGGCACGGGGCGCACCCCGAGGAGACAGTCGATCCCATCGCGGTGGGGGCGCAGGTCGTCACCAACCTCCAGCATGTCGTGAGCCGCCACGTCGCCGCCCTCGACGCCCTGGTCGTCTCGGTCACCTCCTTCCACAGCGGCACGACGCACAACGTCATCCCCGACACGGCGAACATGCTGGGCACGGTGCGGACCTTCGACGCCGAGCTGCGCGAGCGGGCGCCCGGGATGATCGAGCGGGTGATCAAGGGCGTGTGTGAGGCACACGGGGCGGGCTACGAGTTCCGGTACGAGCCCGGCTACCGGCCCGTCATCAACACGGACTGGGTGGCGGCGCAACTCCGGGAGATCGCGCTGGAGACGGTGGGCCCGGAGCACTACCGGGACGCGAAACCCACGATGGGTGGCGAGGACTTCAGCGCGTACCTCCAGAAAGCCCCCGGCGCGTACTTCAACGTCGGCTCGGGTAGCGACGAGGCCGACAGCCGCTGGCCGCACCACCACCCGCGCTTCACCCTGGACGAGGCCAGCCTGGAGACGGGCGTGCGGATGCTGCACGCCGCCGCGCTGCGCCTGAGCCTGCCGGAGTAGGGCCGTGCTGCCGGAGACCGTCGCGCGCCAGATCATCTCCGACCACGGGGGGCGCCCGCGGGGCAAGGGCGAGATCGCGGGCGCCCCGCACGCCGCGCTCGACAATCCCGGCTGCGGCGATCAGGTGACGGTCTGGGTGCAGGTGGAGGGCGGACGGCTCGCCGGGGTGAGCTTCACCGGGCGCGGCTGCACGATCAGCCAGTCGAGTGCCAGCCTGCTCACCCAGAACCTGAAGGGCAAGACGCTGGAGGAGGTCCGCACCCTGAGCGCGAGTTACCGGGCGATGGTGATGGGCGAGGCGCCGCCCGACCCCGCGCTCGGCGACCTCGTGGCGCTGGCGGGGGTGAGCCGTCTGCACGCCCGGCGCAAGTGTGCGCTGCTGGCGTGGAACGCGCTGGAGGCGGCGCTGGCGGAGGGGCAGAGAGCATGATCCCACCCGCCGCCGAGGTCGCCCTGGCGTGGGAGGAGGCCGTCAACACCCGGGACGAGGCTCGGCTGCTCGCCCTCTCGGACCCCGAGATAGAAATCGTCGGGCCACGGGGCAGCGCGTGGGGGCACGCCGTCCTGGCCGACTGGCTGGGCCGGGCGGGGCTGAGCCTGGAAACCCGCCGCCGCTTCGGTCGGGACAGCGTGATCGTCCACGGGGGGCAGGGCCGGTGGCACGACCCGGAGACCGACGCCATAGTGGGTCAGGCCGCCCTGGCCTCGCACTACCGGGTGGAGGGCGGACAGGTCGCTTACGTGGCGCGTTACGACGACCTGCGCGCGGCCCTGGAACACGCGGGACTGGACGAAACAGACGCGCTGACCTGAGCGGAAGGCCAGCGCGTCATGGAGGGCGGCTTGAGAGGTCGGCGGCTCAGCGGCTCCGCAGCGTGCTCTGCACCGCGCTCATGAACTCGGCGCGGGTGCGGGCGTCGTCCTTGAAGAGGCCGCGCATCGCGCTCGTCGTCGTGCTCGAATTCTGCTTCTGCACGCCGCGCATCGCCATGCACAGGTGGACGCCCTCCATCAGCACGGCCACACCCCGGGGACTCAACAACTCCTCCACCGCGTCGGCGATCTGGGTCGTGATCCGCTCCTGCACCTGGAGGCGCCGCGAGTACAGGTCCACGATCCGGGCGAACTTGCTCAGGCCGAGAATCTTGCCGTCGGGGATGTAGGCGACGTGCGCCCGCCCGTAAAAGGGCAGCATGTGGTGCTCGCACATGGAATAGAACTCGATGTCCTTCACGAGGACCATCTCGGACCCCTCGGCGGCGAACACGGCGTCCCCGGCGGCGTCTTGCAGCGTCTTGTGGTATCCGGCGGTCAGGAAGCTCCACGCCTTCGCCACGCGGTGCGGCGTACGCTCCAGCCCCTCACGCTCCGGGTCCTCGCCGATGGCGGTGAGCCAGTCGTGGGTCAGGGCGCTCAGGCCGGGGACTTCCAGTTGCTCGTCAGCGGCGCTGATCGTCGGGTAGGTGGTCAAGGTCCGTCGCCCCCTCTCACGCCCACTTGGGGCGCGGGTTGAATGAAGCCGAGTGTAAGCGCGGCGGCGGGGCGGGGACTGTGGGGGAAGCTCTCAGCCGTCAGCGATCAGCTTTCAGCAGGAGGGCTGACGGCTGACCGCTGAAAGCCGACCGCTCTCCCCTCAGCCCCAGCTCACCTCGCCGTACGTCTGCTCGCGCGCCGGGCCGCAGGAGAAGATCACGACCGGGCAGTTCACCGTCTCCTCGATCAGGTCGAGGTACGCCTGGGCTGCCCCCGGCAGCGTCTCGCGGCTGGTCACGCCGTCCGTGCTGGCCCAGCCGGGCAGGTCGCGGTAGACGGGCTGGCCGGAGTCGTCGTACTCGACGCAGACCCTGACCGTCTCCAGGCCCGCGAGGACGTCCATCTTGTTGATCACGAGGCCGTCGAGGCCGTTCACGTCCACGGCGTAGCGCAGGAGCTGGAGGTCGAGCCAGCCCACCCGGCGGGCGCGGCCCGTCGTCGTGCCGAACTCGTCCCAGGGGTTGGAACCGTCGCCGCGCAGCCTCTGTTCCATCTCCCCGAAGACCTCGGTGACGAAGGGGCCGTGGCCCACGCGGGTGTTGAACGCCTTGGCGACCCCGTAGACCTTGCCGACCGCCTTGTGGTTCACGCCCGCCCCCACCAGGATGCCGCCCACCGTGGGGTGGCTGCTCGTCACGAAGGGGTAGGTGCCGTAGTTCAGGTCGAGCAGGGTCGCCTGCGCTCCCTCGAAAAGGACGTTCTCGCCGCCTTTGATCGCCTGGCGGAGCTGTGCCCCGGTGTCGCTCACGAAGGGCAGCAGCGCGTCGCGGATGGGCAGGAGGTAGCCCAGCGCGTCGGCAACGGTCGCCCAGCCCGCCTCGCGGGTGGAGTTGGGCTTGGCCTCCAGGAGGCGCTCGACCCGCTCGCGCAGCACCGCGTCGTCGGCGAGGTCGCCGAAGCGGATGCCCACCCGCCGCGCCCGGTCGGCGTAGGCGGGGCCGATGCCGCGCCCGGTGGTGCCCACGAAGTCCCTGCGCCCGTCCACGTCCTTGTGGTGGGGCAACACGAGGTGCGCCCGGTCGCTGATCCGCAGTTCGGGGCGGAGGCCGCCGTCGAGGAGGTTCTGGCGCTCGGCGAGGAACTTCTCGGGGTCGATGACCATGCCGTCGCCGAGGACGCTGACCGTGCCGGGGTGCAGCACGCCGCTCGGGAGCAGGTTGAGCTTGAAGGTCTGCCCCCCCGCCGTGACCGTGTGCCCGGCGTTCGCGCCGCCCTGATAGCGCACCACGTACCGGGCCTGTGGGGCGAGGAAGTCGGTGATCTTCCCCTTGCCCTCGTCCCCCCACTGCGCGCCGATGATCGCAATTCCAGGCATCCTGCCTCCAGCCGCGCACCCGGACTTGCCCTTCTGTGCCGCCAACAGGGGCAAAAAAAAGCACGGCGCGCGGCACCGTGCCCGAGTGTAACCCGGCGGTGCGCGGGTGGGGGGGCGAATGTCCAGAGAGCTGTCAGCTCTCAGCGGTCAGCCGTCAGCCAGAACGGAAGCTGACGGCTGATCGCTGAAGGCTGAAAGCTTCAGATCACCAGGATGATCGGCGCCTCCAGCGCCCCGGCCACCTCCGCGAGGAAGCGGGCGGCCCGGGTGGGGTCCACGTCGCCGCTCAGGCTCAGGGCAGCGCGGCCCCCCCGCTCACGGCCCACGCTGAGGGTCACGGTGTGCCCGAGGTGCAGGTCGTCGAGGTCGAGTTCGCCCGCGTCGGTGACGAGGAGGTCGGGGGTGCCGAAGAGGGTGTCCAGGGTGCTCAGGACGTCCCGCAGGGAACCGGGGGCCACGGTGCGCGCCTCGCCCGCCGGGAGGTCCTGAAGGGCGACCGTGCCCAGCCCGAGGGCGGCCGCGTGACGCTGGGCGGCGCGGGCCACGAGCAGGCCGAGCGGCACGTCCTGTCCCAGGGCACCCGCGAGCTGGCGGCGCAGGTCGGCGGCGGGCGAGACGTTGACGTCCCGGCGCAGGTAGGTGCCGAAGGAGCGGGGGGCCGGGGCGGGGTCGGCGAGCTGAACGGGAGCCGACGCCTCGGCGTCCGGGAGCAGGGCCGGAGCCGGCGCGGGCTGGGCCTCCTCCACCAGGGGCTGCGCTTCGGGGGCCGCTTCCGCCTCGGGGATGGGGGCAGCCCCGGGCAACTCGGCCACGGGGGCGGGGGCGGACAGGGGGGCTTGCGCGGGCAGGTCCGGCAGCGGCAGGGCGGGGGGCTCGGGCAGACGGGGTTCGGGCGCGGCGGGCGCCTGGAACGCCGGGGTGGGCTGCGGCCCGGGAAGGACGGGCTCACGCGCGACCGGGGGCTGGACGGGCTCGGGCTGGGGTTGGGGGGCCGGGGCGGCGGGCTGGTACAGGCGTGAGAGCAGGCCGCCCAGCCCCGCCGAGAGGCCCGCGGTCGCCGCAGGGGCCGCCGTGGCCGCGACCGGGACGGGTTCGGCAGGGGCGGGCTCCGAGGGGATGGACGCGGCAACCGCGGGGAAGAACGGCTGGGAGGGCACGCTCGCGGCCACGGGCGGGGGCGGCGTCACGGGAGCGGGGGCGTTGAAATTCCAGGCCGGGGTGGGGGCCGCCGCCAGCGGGGCGGGCGCGAAGTCGGCTTGATCGTCGTCGAGTTCGAAGTCGAGGGCGTCGTCCTCCAGGGCGGGGGTGGGGGCCGGGGGGGTGGTGCGGGCCTGGGCGACGAAGGCGGTGATGTCCGAGTCCACGCCCGCGCCCCGGAGGGCGTCGGCGCTGGGAAGGCCCGGGGTGATCAGGCTGGCGGAGAGGTCCTCGCCGGTCCAGTCGGGCGGGGGGGCGTCCACCGGGGTGGCGGGGGGTTCTTCTTCCCCGCTCATGATGCGCGCGAGGTGGGCGAGGATGTCTCCTTCGACGATCAATCCGCCCCCGCCGCTGCCGCGCAGGTTCTGCCAGTCGATGCCGTTTGCTTCCGCCAGGATCTTGGCGAGCGGAGCGATTCGTTCCATACGTTCCCCCTTGGCCCGTGCGTCCTCCCCGTGTGGGAGGGCCGCGCCGCCCCCGGGGGCGAAGCGGGCCGGTTGCTTTCCCGCAGGGTGACGCCTCGGGCCTGACAGCCTTCTTTCAGCGGGCGTGGACCAAGGCGGCGCAGCGGGGCGGGAGAGACGCCCCTCCCGTGGTCCCGGGCGCGGTGATAGGCTCGGGGCGTTGTCGCGCGGGCCACGGGGCAACGCTTCCGGCACCACCCCGGCCCGCGCGTCTTTGGGAGCAACGATGCAGATATTCGAGGAGATGCAGTCGCGCGGGCACGAGGCCCTGACGCTTCTTCACCACGCGCCGAGCGGCCTCAAGGCGGCCCTGGCGATCCACTCGACCGTCCTGGGCCCGGCCATCGCGGGCGTGAGGCTGCGCCCCCTGGACGAGGAAACGGCCCTCAAGGGGGCGCTGGCGCTCAGCGAGAGCCTGACCCTCAAGGCCGCCCTCGCCGGGCTGAACTACGGCGGCGGCGCCTGCGTGCTGATGCTGCCGGAAGTCGGCGTGGACGACCCGCACGCGAGGGAAGCCCTCTTCCGCGCGCTGGGGCGCCAGGTCCGGCCGCTGGAGTCGCGCGTGGTCCTGACGGAAGATATCGGCGTGACCCCGCGCGACATCGCCTTTGTGGCGCAGGAGACGCCCTCTACGCTCGGCGTGAACACCGACACGAGCAGCGTGACGGGGTACGGGGTCTACCGCGGGATCAAGGCCGCCGCCCGCTCCGCGCTGGGCAGCGAGAGTATGCGCGGGGTGCGGGTGGCCGTGCTGGGGGTGGGGGCGGTCGGCCGCGCCCTCGCCGAACACCTCCACCGCGAGGGGGCCCGCCTGACCGTCGCCGACACCCGCCCCGAGCGGGCCGAGGCGCTGGCGGGCGAACTGGACGGCGTGACCGTGACGGGCACCGGGGAGCTGCTCGACGTGCCGTGCGACATCTTCTCGCCGTGCGGGTACGGGCACTCCATCCGCAGCACGGAGGTGCCCCGGCTGCAATGCCGCCTGATCGCGGGCGGCGAGCACCACCCCCTGACCCGCCGGGGCGAGGCGGCGGTGAAGGAGGCGGGCATCATGTACATCCCCGACTTCGCCATCAACGCGGCGGGTCTGATCGCCGCCGCCACCTCCTCCACCCCCGAGCAGGCCGCCGAGCGCGTCTACGCCACCGTCTCGCGCATCGTCGCCACCGCCGAGCAGTACGGCAAGGCCCCCCACGTCGTCGCCCGCCGCATGGCCGAGCGCCGCATCGACCTGATCGGCAGCCTGGGCACGGGCGGCGCGGTGGCGGGGAGGGGGGCGTGAGGCGTGTGGCGCGTCGTTCGTGGCTCGTGGAGGAGACCCCCAGCTTGTTCCGCACACCCCGGGCCACCGTCCACAGGCCGCGCCAGGGGCGCGCATGACCTCCCCCTTCGTCATCGGCGTGGCGGGGGGCTCGGGGAGCGGCAAGACGACCGTGACGCGGCGGGTGATCGAGACGGTGGGGCAGGGCGGGGTGGCGGTGCTGGGCCAGGACAACTACTACCGCGATCAGTCGGACATTCCCGAGACGGCGCGGGCGGGGACGAACTACGACCACCCGGCGGCCTTCGACTGGCTTCTCCTGCGCGAGCACCTCGGGGCGCTGCTCGCGGGCGTGCCCGTCGAGATGCCGGAGTACGACTTCACCCGCCACACCCGCTCGCCCCGGACGACGACCGTGCTCCCCGCGCCCGTCGTCGTGCTGGAGGGCTTTTTCGCCCTGTACGACGAGGAATTGCGGGAGCGGATGCACCTCAAGGTCTTCGTGGACGCCGACGCCGACGTGCGCTTCATCCGGCGGCTGCTGCGCGACACGCAGGAGCGCGGGCGCAGTCCCGAGAGCGTGATCACCCAGTACCTCGACTACGTGCGGCCCATGCACCTGAGCTTCGTGGAGCCCACCAAGCGCTACGCCGACGTGATCATCCCCCACGGCGGCATGAACGAGCCCGCGCTCGACATGCTCGCCGCGCGCATCCGCACGACGATCTGAGGGGGCCCGCGCCCTCCCCCTTTCGGCGGACGACGGGGCCGGAGGCGGGAAGGCAGGCTGACCCGGCCCTCCACCTGCCCCCCTCCTCCCCTTCTAGGATGTGACCCGTGACCGAGCCCACCCCCACCCGCACCACCGTGATCCGCGCGGCGCCCGGCCCGCTCGCGCCGTCCTCCGACCCGCCCCCCGCCCCGCCGCCCACCCGCCACCCGCTGACGTGGCCGCTGCTGGGGGTAATCCTGCTTTCCCTGATCCCGGCGCTGATCCTCGCGTGGAACCGGGTGGCCTACGAGCAGGCGCAGAAGACGGTCGCGGTCGTGGTGGACTACCCGGCGCTCGTGGGGCAGGCGCGGCGGGTGGGGCTGGAGCCGCAGGCGCTCCTCGACCGCTACAAGGCGCTCGGCGTGAACGGGGTCGCCGTGTACGAGGACGTGATCGGGTCCCTCGCGCAGCGCGGCCAGATCTACGTGCGGCCCGGCGCCGACCTCGCCGTCGAGAACCCGGGCGCGGGGGTGAACCCGCAACTCATCTACATGCGCTCGCTCGTGCCGGGGATCGCCGAGGCGCTGCCCGCCCGCTACACCATCCCCACCCGGCAGGTCACGATTGACGGCCAGCGCTGGGTCGCGTGGCCGACCGACCCCAACTTCCTGCCCGCCGGGCCCAACCGTCAGCTCGTCGAGAACCTCAAGGCCCAGGGCCTCGTCCTGGTGTACCGCCCCTACGACGACGAGGCGGTGCGGCAGCCGGGGGCCGACTGGCCGGACGTGCCCTTCGTGGCCTTTACGGGAGACGAGGTGATCGGGGCGCGGGTGCCCGAGCGGCTGGAGCAGATCAACCGGCGGATGGGCGACCGTCTGCCCGCCCTGATCGAGGGCAACCCGCAGCGCGAACTCGACACCCTGGTCGAGACGCACGGCGCCGCGCGCATGTTCGCCATGAACCCGAGCTGGCAAAACCGCCTCGGCCCCGAGGAGGTGGCGAGCAAGTACGCCCTCGCCGCCCGCGAGCGCACCCAGCGCCTGCTCTACGTCCGGCCCTTTCCCACCGTGTACGAGACGGAGGCCTTCCTCTCCCGCACCCGCGACCTCCTCGCCCGCTCGGGGGTGAAGGTGGGCGCGCCCGTCGTGCAGCCTTTTCAGACGAACGACACCCTGCGCTGGCTGAGCCTGCTAGGACCGCTCGCCGCGCTCGTGCTGCTGGGGCTGAGCTACCCCCTGCCGCGTCTGGGGCTGATCGTCGCCGCCCTCGCCGGGCTGGGGGCGCTGGGGCTCAACGGGCTGCGGCCCTTCGAGGGCGGGGCGCTGATCGCGGCGATCACCTTCCCGGCCCTGGGGCTGGTGCTGCGGCGCTCCCGGGTCACCGACTGGTTCCTGGCGACGGGGCTCTCGCTCGCCGGGGTGCTGTTCGTCTCCGGGCTGGGCGCCAACCGGGACAGCGTGCTGGGGCTGGAGCCCTTCCGGGGGGTGGGGCTGACGCTCGTCGCGCCCCTGGCGCTCGTGGCGCTGAGCTTCCTGCCGCGTCAGGACCTGCGCAAGACGGCGCGTGACCTCTACAGCGCGCCCGTCAAACTCGGGGACATCGCCGTGATGGCGCTGGGGCTGGGTGTCTTCGCGCTCGTCTTCCTGCGGCGCGGGAACGCCACGGGACTGGGCGTGAGCAGCACCGAGGCGCAACTGCGCCAGGACCTCCAGGACACCATCATCCGCCCGCGCTTCAAGGAACTCGCCGGGCACCCCCTCGCCCTCGTCGGCCTGAGCGGTGTGCTGCCGGGATACTTCAGCCTGCTCTTGATCCTGGGCGGCGTGGTCGGGCAGGCGAGCATCCTCAACACCTTCTCGCACTTCCACACGCCCCTCCTGATCAGCGCCACCCGCTGCTTCATCGGGCTGGGGGTGGGGCTGATCCTCGGCTTGATCGCCATCTGGGCCGTGAGGGCCGGGCTGCGGCTGTGGACGACCTACGGCTCGCGCCGCCGGGTCGCCGAGGTGCGCGCGTGAGGGTCGCCGTCAGCGGCTATTACGGCTTCGGCAACACCGGCGACGAGGCCATCGCGCTCGCCATCACCCGCGAACTCAGGGCGCAGGGGGTGACGCCCCTGTTGCTCTCGCAGACCCCCGAGGAGACCGCCCGCACCTACGGCTGCGAGAGTGCGCCGCGCATGAATCCGGCGGGACTGCTCGGGGCGCTGGCCCGCTCGCAGGTCGTGTTTTCGGGGGGGGGCGGCCTCCTTCAGGACCGCACGAGCGCGCGCAACCTGACCTACTACCTCGGCGTGATCCGGGCGGCGCGGCTCCTCGGCAAGCGCGTGGTCGTCTTCAACCAGAGCATTGGCCCGCTGAGCGAGGCGGGGGGGAAGCGGGTGGCCGCCGCATTGAGGGGGGTGCGCGTGATCGTGCGCGACCGGGGCAGCCTCGACACCCTGCGTGCCCTGGGGGTGGAGGGGGAACTGGGGGGAGACCCGGCCCTGCTGCTCGCGCCGACGCCGGGGCTGACGCCCGACCCCGAACGGGTGATCATCGCCCCGCGCGGGGACGTGACGGACGCGACGGAGCGGTTGAAAACCGTCGCCGCCCTCCTCCGGGAAGGGGGCCGCCGCGTGACCGCCCTGAGCTTCATGCCCGATCACGACGACACGGCGGCGCGGGGCCTGGGGGCAGACGAGGTGCTGAGCACGCGGGACCCGCAGGTGGCGCTGGACGCCATCGCCGGGTCGGGCTTCGTGGTCGGGGTGCGGCTCCACGCGGTCATCCTCGCCGCCGCCGCCGGGGTGCCCTTCGCGGGGGTGGCCTACGACCCCAAGGTGCGGGGCTTTTGCGACGACGCGGGGGCGCCGAGCCATCCCACCACCCTCGACCCGGAGACCGTGTGCAGGCAGGCCCTCTCCCGTACGGCCCCCGACCGGGACGCCGTGGCGCAGATGCGGGCGCGGGCGCGGCGAAGTTTCACGCGGGCGCTGGAGCGGTAGGGACGGTGCGGGCAAGGGGGCAGAGCCCCGGCCCTCTCTTGTTCTCCCTCTCCCCTGCTGGGTGACTCGGAGAGCTGCGACGCAGAGGGCCGGGGTGAGGGGGCGACCGAGTGGCTCGGCTCAGCTCAAGATGGCCTGCCGCTCATCCAGAGCGAGTCAAATGCCCTGCCCGCTCACCCCCTCTGCACGTCAGGGAGGAGTTTTGGCCTGCTGTCCTGAGCGAGGTTTCCTCCCGCACATCCTTCAGCCCGCCGAGTGCGTGATCACGTTGCAGGTACAGCGCGCCAGCGTCGTCGTCCGGCCCCGCTCGTCGCGCACCTCGACCGTCCAGACCATCACGCTGCGGCCCCGGTAGACGAGCGTGGCCTCGGCGGTGACCGACCCCTCGCTCACGCCGCGCACGTGGGTCCCGTTCACGTCCACGCCCACGCCCACCTGTCGCCGCACGTCGAGGTTGAGCCAGGTGCCCACGCTGGCGAGTTCTTCGGCCAAGGCGAGGCTGGCGCCGCCGTGCAGTCGTCCGGCGGGCTGGCGGTTGCCCTCGACCGGCATCCGGGCGGTCAGGCGCTCGCGGGTGGCGGTCCGCAACTCGATCCCCAGGCGGCTCCCCAGGGTGCCCGTCAGGCCGTTGAGCCCGGCGGCGATCTCCTCGGGCGTGAGGCGGTCGAGGTCCTCGGGGGTGGGCAACCGCAGGTCGGGATGCAGGGTCATGGGAGGGAGGATACGGCAGCCCTCTCAGGCGGGCACGTCCGCCACCACGCACGCCCTGAACGCCGTCTCGTACTCCGATTGCTCAAGCCCGCGCCCGATGAAGACGAGTTCGGTGCGCCCGTCCGAGTCGTCCCAGGCGTCGGCGGTGAAGAGGTCGCGCACCGCCTGGAAGAGCACCCGCTGGGGGTAGCCGTGCAGGCTGAGCGTGCCCTTGACCCGCAGCACCTCGGCGGGGCGCGAGAGGATGTGGCCCGTCATGAAGCGCTGCCAGCGGTAGGGGTCGAGCGGGCGCTCGGCGCGCAGGGTCAGGGAGTTCAGGCCGGGGGTGTGGACCGTCGCGGGGGCGCCTTCCACCACCCGGGGGTCGAAGTCGTCGCGGGCGAGGAGGGCCGCCGCGTCGAGTTGCCCGCGCTCCACCCGCACGATGCGGGCGAGGGGATTCACGCCGCGCAACACGTCCTCGGCGTGGTCGAGCAGCGCGGGGTCGGCGAGGTCCGTCTTGTTCAGGACGACGACGTTGGCGTAGGCGAGTTGGCGCGCCGCCTCGGGGTGGTCTTGCAGCGTGCGGAGGACGTGCCGCGCGTCCACCACGGCGACGAGGGTGGTCACGCGGAACGCCGCCCGCACCGAGCGTTCGAGCAGGCTGGTGAGGACCGGCGTGGGGTCGGCCACGCCGCTGAGTTCGACGAGCACCGCGTCGGGCCTCTGCTCACGCATGGCGATGGTCACGAGCGAGCGCAACAGGTCGTCCCGCCCCGTGCAGCACAGGCACCCCGCCGTCAGCTCGGTCACGTCGTCCGAGAGGCGTTCGATCAACCCGCCGTCCACACCCGCCTGCCCGAACTCGTTCACGATGACGCCGAGGCGGTGCGGCAGCGAGCGGATGAGGTGGTTGACGAGGGTGGTCTTCCCCGCCCCCAGGAAGCCGCCGATCACGACGACGGGGATGCGCTCGTCTGCGGGGGTGGTCATGGGGGGAGGATAGCGCCGGGGTCACCCCTCCGGCCCTGCGGGCCACCTTCCCTGAAAGGGAGGCGAGGAACGGCTCCCCTCCAAGGGGAGCTGTCAGCGAGGCGGACGGAGGGGTGCGCCCGCCTCTCCCCGAGGAGTCGCGTGGTCTCCCGACTGCCCGTCGTCACCTGGGCCAGGAGGTCCACCCCCCATTCCTTGCGGCGCTCCAGCCCCCATTTCAGTGAGGGACGCCGTGTGGGCGGCATAGGGCGCGTTCCCCCGGTGCCAGGAGAAAAGGCACGCTAGCCTGCCCCGGTGAACGCCTCCCCGCCCGACTCCCCCGGCGTGACCCGGCGGCTGTACGGCCTGCTCACGCCCTACCGCCGCACGGTCGCGCTGGGGCTTCTCCTCCTCGTGGGGAGCGTGGCGGCGGAGCTGTACCCGCCGCTGGTGTGGATTCGGGTGGTGGACCAGGGCCTGCCCGCGCGGGACTGGACCTTCATCGCGTGGCACCTCGCCCTGCTGGTGGGGGTGTTCGGCCTGCAACAACTCCTCTCCGCGTGGCGGGGCCTGCTGCTGGAGCGGGCGGGGCAGCGGCTCACGCTCGACTTGCGTTTGAGCGTCTACCGCAAACTCCAGGGGCAGTCGGCGGCGTACTTCGAGTCCCAGCGCACCGGAGACCTGATCGCGCGGGTGACGGGCGACGTGGACGCCTTGCAGGACGTGCTCGTGCGCGGGACGGACGCGGTGCTCGCCAACGCCCTGCGATTGATCGGCGTGGTCGCCATCTTCATCGCGCTGCAACCCCTCCTGGGCGTGCTCGTCACGCTGCCCATGCTGGCCGTCGCGCTGATGCTGCGCCGCTACGCCCGCACCGTCCGGCCCGCCTACCGGGCGGCGCGAACAAGGCTGGGCGACCTGACGGCCCTGATCACCGACCGCCTCGCCGGGATTCGGGTGGTGCAGGGCTTCGCGCGGGAGGGGGCCGAGCTGCGGCGGGTCGAAGCCCTGGGCCGCGAGCTGTACGACGTGCAGGTACGCGCCGTCGCCCTGCGCAACCGGGCCTTTCCGCTGGCGCGCTTCGTGGCGAACTTCGGCAACGTGATCATGCTGGGGGGCGGGGCCGCGTTCATCCTCGCGGGGCAGTTCACCCTCGGCGGGCTGCTCGCGTACCGGGGCTACGGGCGCTACTTCTACGGCCCCATCGACGACCTCGTGAACATCGGCGACCTGTTGCAACGGGCGGAGGCGAGCGGGCGCCGGGTCTTCGAGGTGCTCGACGCCCCCGTGGCCGTGGCCGAGCGCCCCGGTGCGCGTCCCCTCCCGGAACCCGTGCGCGGCGAGGTGCGCTTCGAGGACGTGACCTTCGGCTATGACCCCGCCCGCCCGGTGCTGGAGGGGCTGAGCCTGAGCGTCCCCGCCGGGCAGCGGGTGGCGATCCTGGGCGAGTCGGGCGCGGGCAAGAGCACCCTGCTCGGTCTGGTGCCGCGGCAGTACGACCCCCTCGCGGGCCGGGTCCTGCTGGGCGGGGTGGACGTACGCGACCTGACGCTGGAGAGCCTGCGCACGCACGCCGTCACCATGCCGCAGGACACCTTCCTCTTCCACGACACGGTGCTCGCCAACGTGCGCTACGCCCGCCCGGACGCCACGCCGGGGGAGGTCGAGGCCGCGTTGCGAGCCGCCCACGCGCTCGACTTCGTGCGGGCGCTCCCGGAGGGGCTGGAGACCGTGGTGGGCGAGCGCGGCGTGCGGCTCTCGGGCGGGCAGCGCCAGCGCCTCGCCATCGCCCGGACGCTGCTCGCCCGGCCCGCCGTGCTTCTCCTCGACGAGCCGACGAGTGCGGTGGACGCCGAGAGCGAGGCGCTGGTGGTCGCGGCGCTGGACGAGCTGATGCGCGGGCGCACGGCCCTGATCGTCACCCACCGCCTCAGCCTCGCGCGGGGGGCCGACCGGGTGCTCGTGCTGGCCGGGGGGCGGATCGTCGAGGACGGCCCACCCGCCACCCTGCGCGCCCGGAACGGGGCCTACGCCGCCCTGGAGCGCGCCGCGCGCAGTCTCGACGGCACGTTCCCCGAGACCGTCAGCCCGGTGTGAGCGCGCGGATCATCGCCCAGGTGATCAGCGCCGCCGTGGCGAAGCCCGCCACCACGAACCACGCGGGCGCCCGGCCCCCGTTCGCGCCGTTCGCCGCCGTCCAGCCAAGGCGCAAATTCACGAGCGCGAAGACGAGCAAGAAAGCGTCGAGCGCGTCCACGCGGCCCGTCTCGCCCACCCGCAGCGGGTAGGCCACGAGGAGGGTCAGGCCGACGAGGGCGAGCGCGATCAGCAGTTGCAGGGCGTAGGGGGGCACGGGGGGATTATGCCGAGTGTTCGGGAAGAGCTTCAGCCCAGTTCGTGGTACTGCCCCCGGAAGTACAGCAGGGGGTCGTCGTCCGTATAACGCGAATACTCGACCAGACCGAGGTAGAGGGTGTGGTCCCCGGCGGCGATGGCCTCCTGCTTGCGGCACACGAGCTGGGCCACGCTGCCGCCGATCAGGGGCAGGCCCTCGTGGTCGAACCAGGGGACCTGTTCCTCGGGGCCGGGGCGCCCGGAGAAGTGGACGCTGAGGTGGCGCTGGGCGCTGCTCAGGAGGCTCACGCCGAAGCGGGTGACCTCCTCCCGGGAGAGCAGGGCGTGCATTCCGGCGCGGTGGTCCACGCCCACCAGGATCAGGGGCGGAGCGAGGCTGACGGACACGAAGGCGGTCGCCGTCATGCCCCGGCGTTCCGGGCCGTCCTGCGCCGTGATGATCGTCACGCCGCTGGCGAAGCGGCCTAGGGTCTGCCGGAACTCGTGGGGGGGGATGCCTTCGGTGGGGGCGGGAGAGGTCATGGGCGGAGTGTACCGGGCGGGAAGGGAGCCCCCTGCCTCACGGCACGGCCCTCACGGCCTGCCGCTCGCCGCCGGGATCACGTCACGCACGAGGAGGTCGGGGTAACGGATCACGCCCACCTCGGGCACGGGCTCGGCCCAGCGCTGGCCGCTCACGCGCACCTCGACCGGGCCGGGCGCGAGGTTCAGGAAGCCGTAGTTCCCGCCCCCGTCCGTCACCGTGCGGGCGACGACCTGCCCGCCGCGCAGGGCCTCGACCACCCGGCCACCGGGCACCGGCGAGCCCACCACCCGTCCGAGGAGCCCCCGCACCGTGCGCGGCTGGGCGGTCCAGGGCGGCGTGGTGGCGAGCGCGCCGCCCGGGGCGGTCAGCAGGTCCCGCACGGCGGCGAGGCCCTCGGGGGTGCTCTGGCGGGTGCCGTACACGTCCAGGGTGGGGGTGCGGTACGAGTAGCCCACCCAGCCCAGCCCGGCGGCGACCGTGCGCGCGGCCTGCGCGGCGGTGACCTGCGGCGGGTTGAGGTACAGGGCCGTTCCGCCCGCGACCTCCGCCCCGCGGGGATCGCCGGGCGCGGCGCGCACGCTCGCGGCGAAGGCGTTCCAGCCGTCGAACCACGCGGCCTGGGGGCCCACGGCGTCGCGCTTGTAGTTCATCAGGACGTTGAGGTCGATCAGCCCCTCCTGCATCCAGGTCGGCCAGTCCTGGAGCACGTCGGCGTAGGTGCGCGTCTTGCGAAAGGCCGCGAGGTCGCCGGGCGCGGGCGGGGCCTGGTAGGTGATCGTGGCGGCACTCACCCACGCCGAGGGCCGCGCCGCCTTGACCTCCAGGCTGATCCGGCGCACCAGGGCGGTGACCTGCTCGCGCTTCCAGGCGAGCCAGCGCGGGTCGGTGGGGGCGGGCGTGCCGCGTGCCCCCGTCTCCGCGCGGTAGCGGGCGAGGACCTTGGGGTCGTAGCCCCACACCCCGCCGTCGGGGTAGCGGATGCGGTCGAGCTGCACGCCGTCCACCGGGTAATTGCGCACCAGGCCGACGATCCCGGCCACCATGAAGTCGGCGGCGGCAGGAATGGCGGGGTCGAGCCAGCCGTCCACCCCCTCGCGCCACGAGCCGTCCGGGCGCCGGGCGAGCCAGGACTCCGCGCCCGCCCCCGGCCCGTGCCGCCGAAAGACGTGCGCCGCGTTCGTGTTCGGCGCCTGGGTGTTCGAGGCCCCCGTCACGCTCGCCCAGGCGATCACGCGCATTCCCCGACCGTGCGCGAGGCGGGTGATCTCGCCCAGGGGGTCGAAGCCGGGTTCCAGGTCGGGGTCGGTCACCACCGGGAGGGCCGAGCGGCGACACAGGCAGTCGCCGCGCCGGATCGCCTGCACGAAGAGGGTGTTCACGCCCAGCCGGGCGGCCTCCTCCACCGTCCGGCGCACCTGCGCCGAGGTCTTGAGCCCCGGCCCGAAGGCGTCCACCCACAGCCCGCGCACGGCGCTGATGGAGGCGGGAGCGGGGGTGAGGGGGGCGGCGACCTCGGGCCGGGAAAGGTCCGGAAGAGGCCCTGCCGGGGCGGGGTCGGGCACGGACTCCACCGCCGGGGGCGCCGTGGCCCCGGCCAGCGGGGCGCAGCAGAGGGCGAGGAGGGCGGCGAGGCGCGGCAGGGGGGAGGTCGTCACGGGCGTGCGGGCAGCCTAGCGCAGGAGCAGGTGAAGATCATGGCGCCCACCCGTCACACGGCGAGCTCGACGAGCGAGCGCCCGCCCCGCTTGGCGGTGTAGAGGGCCTCGTCGGCGCGCTTGAGGACGCTCTCCAGCGCCTCTCCCGGCAAGGCCTCGGCCACCCCGCAACTGATCGTCACCCGGCCCACGCCCGGGTGGTGGACCGCCGCGAGGGCCGACGAGAGCCGCTCGGCCACCGCCCGCGCCTCGGGGCCGCCGCTGCCGGGCAGGATCACGAGAAATTCCTCCCCGCCCCAGCGCCCGAGCTGGTCCTGGGGGCGCAGGGCCCCCCGGGCGGCCCCGGCGGCGGCCTGAAGCACCCGGTCCCCGGCGTCGTGGCCGTGGGTGTCGTTCACCCGCTTGAAGTGGTCGAGGTCGAAGAGGATCACGCTGCGGGGTAAGCCCTGCTCCTCGGCGAGCCAGGCGTCGAGCTGGCGGCGGTTGGGCAGGCCGGTCAGGGCGTCCACGTTGGCGAACCTCGCCTCGCCCTCGGCCCGCTGGACGGCGCGCAACAGTTGCCCGAGCAGGCGGCCTTGGAGCGCGAGAAAGGCAATGAAGGTCGCGTGCAGCAAGTACATCTGCAAGAGGGCATTGCCGTGCAGCCGCTTGAGGGCGGCGGGAATGTCGTCCGAGGCCCAGTACACGCCCCCGATCAACAGCAGCCCCGCGAACAGGGCGAGAGACGCCAGCAGCGCCCGCCGCCCGCGCAGCACGAGCGAGGCCACGAAGTAGTACAAGATCAGCCAGATCACGTACCCGCCCAGCCCGTAGGCCGTCTGATCGGCGAGCACGGTCGTCCCGAACTTGTAAAGGCCTCCCACCCCCTCGCACATCAGCTCGACGAGGCCGATGGTCTCGAAGTCGCGGGGGCGCCGCCACAGCCACACGAACAGCGCCACGTTCTTCACCGTGAGCGCCACGAGCCCGGTCTGCTCCCAGCCGGCGAAGGCCCACAGCGAGGACAGGCTCAGCGAGAACACCGACACCACCGCCACGCACCCGAACATGGCGAGCAAGGCGTTGCGCCGGAACTCCACCTCCGGCGCCACCCCCGCCTCGCTTGTCCTCGCTCGCCACCGCATCCGGCCCACTGTAAGCGCGGCCGTATGACGAAGCTCTCGCCTTTCCAGTTTTTAAACGTTGAACCAATGCCCCAGGGTGTGGGGGCGGGCGTCAGGTCTCGTCGCCCTCGTCGCCCTCGGGGGCCGCGGGCTGGGGGTTGCGGTTCTTGCCGATCTCGCGCACGCGGCCGGAAAAGCGGGTTTTGATCTCCTCGTACATGGGGTGGGCGCGGATGTCGCCGGGACGCGTGCTCGCCGGGGCCGCCGCCTGGGCCGGACGGGAGGCGGGGCGCGGCGACGGCGCGGGCCGTTCGGGCACGAGGCCCGCAAAGGGCGCGTCGTCGAGGGTGGGGGGTGGGCCCTCCACCGCGCCGCCGATCTCGCCCCAGTCGGGCTCCTCGGTCACGGCCTCGACGATGTAGAGCTCGGCGCGCGCCCCCTCGGGCGGCACCCGGTCACCCGCCTGTGCATCGGCGGGGGCGGGCGGCGGGTCGGCGGCGTGCTCCTCGTCCCAGGGGGCCGGGGCCGCCGTGGGCAGCGGCGCGGGCGCCACGTCGTCCGGACTGGGCGGCGGGGCGGGGCGCAGGGGGGCGGAGGCGGGCGGCGGGTCGAGGGTTGCCGCCGAGGCACGGGGCGTGGTCCGGCTGGGCTGGGGCCCCGGCTGGGCCTGGGGAGAGGCGGGACGGTCCAGCGGCGCCAGGTCCGGGCCACGGCTGGCGCGCGGGCGGGGGGTGGGCTCGAAGGCGGGCAGCTCCGGGCCGGGGTCGGCGGGCGGCGCGGGCTGGGCCCGGGCGGGGGTGGGCGCCGCGTCGGACGGGGGCACGGGGGCCGGAACGCCGCCTCCCCCTCCCCCGTCCGGGCCACCGTCGCCGCCACCCAGCCGGACCTTGCGGCCCCCCTCGGGCGCGATCAGCTCGAAGGTCACCGGGCCGAACACCTTGAGCACCAACGCCCCCACCTCGCCGAACTTGCCCGCCACCTGCTTGGCGTGGAAAGCACTCTTCTCGTCGTAGGTCAGGCTGACGTACCCGGGCTCGGCGTGGGTGCGGGCGGGCTTGAGGAAAGCCCGAAGCTGCATCGTCGCCTGCCGCACCACGTCCGCCCAGTTGCCCTGTGGCGCGGTGCCCTGAACCGGGGCGGGAGACGGCGTGGGGGCCGTCCGGGTCGGCGCCGGAGCTTCTTCCGGGGCGGGCGGGCGGCGAGCCCCCGGGTCGGGGGGAGGTCCCCCGTTCGCGGCGGGCGGCTGCACCCCGGCAGAGCGCAGGCCCGCCACCTCCCGCTCCAGCCGGGCGAGGCGGGCCGTCACGTCGGCGGGCACGCTGGCCGTCCCCGCGCCCACCGCCGCTGCCCCTCCCCCCGCGTCGGCGGCGAGGAGCGCGTGCGTCAGGGCCAGCTCCAGGCTCAGCCCGTCCGCCGAGCGGGCGAAGCGGGCCTCCTGCTCGTCGAGAGCGGCCTGCAATTTGAGCAGCCTCGGCACGTCCGCCCCCTCCAGCCGCTCGCCCTCCAAGCCCAGTTCGGCGTGCAGCGCGTCGGCCAGGGCGGCGACCAGCCCCTCGACCACGGTGCGGGCGGCAAAGCCCTCGCGGTAGAGGGCGGCGGCCCCCTGGATCGCCGCGCCCGCCTCCCCCAGCACGAGCGAGGCGGCGATGCCCCGCACCCGCTCGCCGGGCGGCAGGCCCAGGGCGTCCTCCACCCCGGCGCGCGTGACCGCCGTCCCCGCCGCGAGCATCCGTTCGAGCAGGCTCTCGCCGTCGCGCATCGCCCCGTCGGCGAGGCGACCGATCAGGTGCAGAGCTTCGGACTCGGCCCGCACGCCCTCGCGCTCCACGATGCCCGCGAGCTTCCCGGCGATCTCCTCGGGGGTCAGGCGGCGGAAGCGGTAGTGCTGGCATCTACTGAGGATGGTGGGGATGATCTTTTCCGGCTCGGTCGTCGCCAGGATGAAGATGACGTGGGTGGGCGGCTCCTCCAGCGTCTTGAGCAGGGCATTGAAGGCCGCCCGGCTCATCATGTGCGCCTCGTCGAGGATGTAGATCTTCCGGCCGCCGCGCATGGCCGCCAGCCCGACCTTTTCGCGCAGATCGCGCACGTCGTCCACACTGTTGTTGCTCGCCGCGTCGATCTCCAGCACGTCAGGGTGAGAGCCGTTTCTCACGCTCATGCACGACTCGCACTCGCCGCAGGGCTTGGGCAGCGGCCCGGTGCAGTTCGCCGTCATGGCGATCAGGCGGGCGGTGGTCGTCTTGCCCACCCCGCGCGGCCCGGAGAAGAGGTAGGCGTGCCCGACCCGCCCCTGCTCCAGGGCGGCGCGCAGCACGTCCTTGACATGCTCCTGGCCCACGACCTGATCCCAGCGGATGGGGCGGGCGCGCTGGTAGATGGCGCTCACAGGTGTGCTCCTGGCGCCGTGAGTGGTGCGTGGTCAGCGGGGAGTGGGAACGACAACCCCCACGACCCACCGACCACCGACCACCGATCACTCACCGCAGACCTCTTCACCCGCCCAGTGTACCGGGGCCCCCGAGGGCGCGGGGTGAGGCAGGCACGCCGGGCTCGTCCGCCCGGGAGGAAGGGTCAGGGCATTCCACCGACCCCCTGTGGCGGAATGGGACTTTTGTGAGAGACGTGAGGGATAGGGTAGGGTATGGGACCTTACGGGCGGGGCATGGGGGCGGGCGCACTCGCGGGGGTGGGGTACGGGCTGCTCGTGTACCTGTGGCTCCACCGCCTGAACGGGGACGTGGGCGTGATGGTCTCGACCTACCTGTTCGCCGTGCCGTTCGCACTGGCGGTCCTGTCGGCGCAGTTCGTCCCGCCGCCCGGACCCCGGGCTCCCGCTGCGCCGAGCGAGGAGGGGCCGGACCCGTGGGGAGACCCCCCCCTGCCCCGTCCCCAGAGGTTCCCTCCCCTCGCCGAGGCCGTGCTGATCTCGTTCACCACCATCACGACCTTCCTGGTGGTGGCGACCGTCACGGGCTTCGAGGGGGTGCTGTGCGCGTTTCTGGCCGCCCCCGCCATGTACGTGGTGGCCCTCCCCGGCGCGCTGCTGGGTCTGGGTCTGCGCACCCTGTGGCGGCGGGCCCGCACGGGCGCTCTGCTGCTGACGCTGGGGCTCCCCGCCCTGCTGGGTCCGCTGGAGCAGGCTCGCCCCCTGCCCGGCGAGTACCGCACGGTCACGAACGACGTGCTCATCCAGGCCCCGCCGCAGGCCGTGTGGCGCCAGATTCGCAGCGTCCCGCGCATCGAGGACCGCGAGATTCACGCCGGGTGGGCGCACCTGATCGGCCTCCCCCGCCCGCGCGAGGCGATCCTCGACCGGGACGGGGTGGGCGCCGTGCGGGTCGCCATCTTCGACGGCGGCCTGAGCTTCCGGGAAACCGTGACCGACTGGGAGGAGGGCCAACGGCTCTCGTTTCGCATCCGGGCGCAGGACCCGGGCGGTCTCGATCCCCACGTCCGCGTCGGCGGGCGCTTTTTCGACGTGCTGAGCGGCACCTACACGCTGGAGGAGGTCGCCCCCGGCGTCACCCTCCTGCACCTCAGCTCCACCCAGCGGGTGAGCACGCACTTCAACGGGTACACCGCCTTCTTCACGCAGGCGATCATGCACGACCTCCAGCGCACCATCCTCGAAGTGGTTCGGGACCGGGCGCAGGGCCGGGGCGCGGGCATGGTGGCGGCCCGTTAAGCAAACGCCCTCAAGTTCTGCCCCGCCCGTGCCCCACCCCGCGTACACTCGCCGGGTGCCTGTCCCACCCCCCCGCCCCCTGGTATCGGGTTTCGTTTTCACCTATACTCTGGCGAGGTTGTTATGCTGCTAGCAGAAATTATCAGCGTGGGGACGGAGCTGCTGCTCGGCGAGATCGTCGACAGCAACGCGGCTTACCTTGCGCGGGAACTCGCGGCACGTGGGGTCCATCTGCACCGCAAGTCCGTCATCGGCGACAACCTGAACCGGATCGCGGAGGGCGTCCGCCTCGCCCTGTCCCGCGCCGACCTCGTGATCCTCGGCGGCGGCCTCGGCCCCACCGACGACGACCTCACCCGCGAGGCCATCGCCGCCGTCATGAATGAGACGCCCGAGGTGGATCCCGAGCTGCTGGCGTGGCTGGAGGGTTTATTTACCTCCCGGGGCCGCGTGATGCCCGAGATCAACCGTAAGCAGGCGTGGCTGATCCCGAGCGCGGAGGCGCTGCCCAACGCGGTCGGCACCGCGCCCGGCTGGTTCGTGCGGACGGGCGGCAAGATCGTCGTCGCCCTGCCCGGCCCGCCCCGCGAGATGCAGAGGATGTGGCGCGATCAGGTCCTTCCCCGCCTGCCCCTGCCCGACCACGCCCTGTACGCCGTCACCGTCCACACCCAGGGCATCGGCGAGGGCAACGTGGCGGAATTGCTCGGCGAGCTGACCCGGCAGGCCAACCCGAGCGTCGCCACCTACGCGCGGCGGACGGGAGTGGACGTGCGTGTGGCGGCGAGCGCGCCCACCCTGGACGAGGCGCGGGCCCTCGCCGCCCCCGTGCTGGAGACGGTGAGGACGGGGCTCGCCCGCTGGACGTGGGGTGAGGACGACGACACCCTCGCCGGGGCCGTCACCCGCGCCCTGGGTGGCCGCACCCTCGGCGTGATCGAGGCGGGGAGCGGCGGCGCCGTGTGCCTCTCCCTCGCGGACGAGCCCGGCTTTCTCGACGCGGCGATCACCGAGGACCACGCGCGGCTGATCACGCTGGGACTCACGCCCGTCACCCTCAGCGCCCACGGCGTCGTCAGCGAGGACGGGGCGCGCGAACTGGCGGCGGGGGCGCGGGAGCACCTGGGGGCGGACGTGGGGCTCGCCGTCGTAACCGCCACGCGCGGTGAGCACGCCGGACACACCTACGTCGCCATCAGCGCGGACGGGGTGGAGAAGGTCAGCGCCCTCAACTGGCCCGGGGACGCCGGACAGGTGCGCGAGCGGGCCGCCACCGCCGCCCTCGCCCTCGCGTTCCGGGCACTGCGACCGCGGGAAGTGGGCTCGGCGGGGGGGAACGCATGAGTCGCCCCACGAGGATCAAGCTCGGGAAGACGAGCAGGCTGCGCCCTCAGGTGGGAACCACGTCTGTCGAGGAACCCGAGACCGTGCCGCAGCCGCAGGAAGCCGCGCCCGCTCCTCGTCCTCAGCGACCCCCCCGACAGGAAGACGGGCACGAGGGGCAGAGCCGCACCCTCCGCATGTTCTACGCCTTCAAGGTTCCCAGCGACGTGGCCGCTCCCCTCGCCGAGGCGCAGCGGCACCTGAAGGGCAACTGGCGCCCCGTGCGCGCCGACCAGTTCCACGTCACCCTCGCCTACCTGCCGAGCGTGCCACCGGAGCGGGTGACGGACCTCAAACGCCTCGGCGCGGCGCTGACGCAGGACGTACCTCCGCTCCATATTCGGCTGCGCGGCACCGGGTACTTCCCCAACGAGGGCAGCCCCCGCGTCTGGTTCGTGAAGGTGGAGGCGGAGGGGCTGGACGCGCTCGCCGATGGATTGCGTCAGGGTCTCCGGGACCTCGGCATCCAGACGGACGACCTCCCCTTCCGGGCCCACATCACCCTCGCGCGGAAGAAGGGTCCGGCGCCGCGCATCGCTCCCCTCACCTTTGACCTGGGCTGGCAGGCGGGGAACGCGGCGTTGATCCGCAGCACCCTCCGTAAGACCGGCCCGATCTACGACACCGAGAGCACCTTTCGGCTGAGGGGGGAGGCGGGGACGGCAGGACCGGAGACGGTCGCCACGTCGCCCCCTCACCCCAACCCTCTCCCACTCGGGGAGAGGGAGCAGGACCACGACACGCCATCTATCCCCACAGAGGAGACGCCATGAGCAAGGACATCACCAAGGAACTCGGCACGCCCGGCGACAGCAAGGAGCGCACCAAGGCCATCGAGACGGCCATGAGCCAGATCGAGAAGGCGTTCGGCAAGGGCTCGATCATGCGGCTGGGCGCCGAGAGTAAGCTCGACGTGCAGACGGTCTCGACGGGCAGCCTCAGCCTTGACCTGGCGCTGGGCGTCGGCGGCATCCCGCGCGGGCGCATCACCGAGATCTACGGCCCCGAGTCGGGCGGCAAGACGACCCTCGCGCTGAGCATCGTCGCCCAGGCGCAGAAGGCGGGCGGCACCTGCGCCTTCATCGACGCCGAGCACGCCCTCGACCCCGTGTACGCCCGCAGCCTGGGTGTGAACACCGACCAGCTCCTCGTCTCGCAGCCCGACAACGGCGAGCAGGCGCTGGAGATCATGGAACTTCTGGTCCGCTCGGGCGCCATCGACGTGGTGGTCGTGGACTCGGTGGCCGCGCTGACCCCCCGCGCCGAGATCGAGGGCGAGATGGGCGACTCCCTCCCCGGCCTGCAAGCCCGCCTGATGAGCCAGGCGCTGCGCAAACTGACCGCGATCCTGAGCAAGACGGGCACCGCCGCCATCTTCATCAACCAGGTGCGCGAGAAGATCGGCGTGATGTACGGCAACCCCGAGACGACCACGGGTGGCCGCGCGCTGAAGTTCTACTCCTCGGTGCGCCTCGACGTGCGCAAGATCGGCCAGCCGGTCAAGCTGGGCAACGACGCCGTGGGCAACACGGTGAAGGTCAAGACCGTCAAGAACAAGGTCGCGCCCCCCTTCAAGGAGGTCGAGCTGACCCTGATGTACGGCAAGGGCTTCGACCAGCTCTCCGACCTCGTGACCCTCGCCGCCGACATGGACATCATCAAGAAGTCGGGCTCGTTCTACTCCTACGGTGAGGACCGCATCGGCCAGGGCAAGGAAAAGGCCATCCAGTACATCTCCGAGCGCCCCGAGCTGGAGAACGAGATCCGCGAGCGCGTGCTGGCGAGCATCAAGGAAGGCCGCGCGGGCGACCTGCCCACGGTGGCGACGGTGCCCGCCGTGGCGGAGTGAGCCGGTAGACCGAAGACAAAGACAGGAGCGCCCCTGCCCGGAGGACGGGTGGGGGCGGTTCTTTTGGTGGACCGTGGGCCTGCCCCTACGCCGTGGACCCGCGGCACGTCATCCTGTTCTGGTCAGCCGGGAGGAGGAAGCGATGCGAACCGTGGACTTGGATAACGCCGAACAGCAGTTAGGCAGCCTCGTTGATGCGGTCGAGGGAAGCGAGGTCGTCGTCATTACCCGCGACGGCAGGCCCGCCGTGAAACTCGTGCCCCTGACCTACGGCGAGCGGATGGAGTGGAGCGCCGAGGTGCAACGGTTCATGCAGGGCGGCGAGTACGACCCGGACGCCTTCCAGCTTGACCGCGACGACGTGCTGCCCGCGCCGGAGCGAGACTTGTTCTGAGCGGCCAACCACACTCGGCAAGAGGTAAGCGATGAGGATTGCAACGGTAACGGTCGGCGACGAAGGAGAAATCACCCTGCCTTCCGAAGTATGCGAGCGGCTAGGCGTCGGCGAGGGCGATGAGGTCGAGTTCGTGTTGGACGACAAGGGCGTTCACCTTCGTGCGATACAGCAAGAGAACAACGCCAGCGCCATAACCGCCTTCAAGGACATGCCCCGCGACGAAGAATTCAAGCTCGACCGCATTCAAGACACGCCACCCGACCCCGACCTCTAGCCTCCCCCATCCCGCCTACCCCCGCCTCCCCCTTTTGGCCGATGCCCCCGCCCCCGCCATCCGCGCACACTGGGCTCAGACTTCGGTGGGGCCTCCGCACGGGAGCGCACCCGCAACCCACGCGAAGAAGCCCCCACCCGAGTGAAGGTGGGGGCTAAAGTTGTTCAGCAGCTCATCCTTTAAGTGGCCTTGCAGCTAACTCCTTTAGTATTCTAGACTCTGGAAATTTTTCAAGTCCCAACATACATGCTCTTTTTGCCTGCTCATCTTCATTACTTCTCAAATATATCCAATACAATTGACTATAGCCCTCGTCTTTTGAGAATCCTCCATTCTCCATTTTATTTTTCATTCGGCTGAGGACAAATTCTTGAAGGCCAACCTTCATGTTACTATCGACTGTTCCTGTCCTAAAAAACTCATTCACATATCTAGCCGCATTAACCATGTAATTCTCATTTTCTGGTGAAAGTTCTGAAGCTTCAATAAGATTGAGGATTGCATTTTTATAATCTTTTATCTGCCATAAGTACGTTCCGTATATATATTTTGCCTCCGAATTTTCAATAGAGTGGTCAGCAATTTTCTTAACAACCTCTAGAATATCAGACTCATTGAATATACCTTGACGCGATATTCTACCAGAGAGAATATCGAGTAAAAACAGTGGATCAAGCAGGGACATACCGTATAGAAATTGATCTAATATGCGTAAAGTTTTCGAATCAGCCGCGCTTCTATAGATAGAATTAGCCCTCTTCCTTACATCATCTACGCTACGAGCGTTAATAAGAAGATTTAAATGTGAAGTAATTAGGGTTTTCACTGCTAATATATCAGCCTTCTCAAGACTATCTTCAATCTCACTTTTACCAAAACGTCTAGCATCTAGTGGGACGGATAAAAATGTCAGGTCGCCATTATCAATAACACCACACAAGGCATAGCTAGATATTTCTTGTATTACCTCATACACATCGTCAGAGGTAACAGTTGTGTGTGGGTTATAGATTTGACAGAATCCAGATACTGTTTGTATGCTCAAATCAAAATTAAACTGTGTTATAAACAAAAACACCCTCTTCGAAGTTTGACTCAAGCTCTCAAAAGAGGGCCTGAATAACTTTTCTCTTATCTGATCATCTGACAGAACCTTTTCACTTAAGAAGCTCCTGGGCGTGTTGCCTGCAAAGGCATATACCATCAGTTTAATGAGGTATGGAATACCTCCCGAGGAGACAAATATCGACTCCTTATTTCTTTCATCTACACTTCCAGATACATTTCTTGCACTCGCTTCATAATCTATAAGCTCAAATGCCTCCGCTCGCTCCATTCCCGTAACAGTAATAGAGAAGTCTCTCTCCATTTGCCTCACCCTGCTTGTTATCAAAACCTTATTAGGCAATTCTATTATATCCTCTAATGTATCATGCATAGCTTTAGGATTTTCTACTGTTTCAAAATTATCCAATATGACTAGGACTTTAGATGACTTCTCTCCCAAGATCTTCTTCAATTTATCCATCGAATCATTGCAATTTGATAGGTCAAAGTATGAGTACTTCTCTATGTATTTTACAATACTGTCGAAATTGCTTACATCTCGTACAACTTCCTTAGCGCCTTCATCTAGTAAATCTACATTACGGGCGCTGAGCCACAGTATAGTTTCAAACCTATCTTGTGCAATTACTCCATCTACCATCCTTCTTGCCACCTTCAACGCTAAAGTGGTTTTACCTGCACCACCTCGCCCGTGCAGTGTAATGAGTCTTCGCTTACTGTCAAGCAAAACTGTCGCTAGATCCTCCTCCAGCTTACTTCTATCAACGTACACGGTGTTAATATTGGGTAAGTTATGTATAGCAGCCGATCCTACTAACATTTCGTGAGAGCCAGAGGTATGACTTTTTGAGTCAGGATTATTCGCGACTTCTCCTACGGGGACTACTATTCTTCGAGTATCACCAGATGCATAGTCTATGACCTCAATTTTGCCCTGCCTATCTATTTCACTATTTGGAAAATAAAACATTCTTCTGGAGTCATCCCAATAGTAAATAGGTGGTACGGGATAATTTATCCCGTAACTTTCATTACTAACGTAGACACCTGGCTCCACATTAGCAAAAGAGTCGGTTTCAAAATTTGACATTCCCTTGAGGATCATTTCTCTGAGTCTACCACTCCTTATAACATATCTAACAAAATTTACGTGTGACGAATCAAGCATATTATTAACATCCAGCGCATAGCCCTCTATAATCCCACGAATTATGCTGTTGTAATTACTGTAATAATCATCAGATTTGGCTCCGTGTGCATTCTTATTACGCAAAAATACTATAAATTTCTCTAACTCTATACGAGACTTACCAAATTCAGCAACATCGTTCGATGTAGCAAGTGTCAACTGCTTTACGCTTTCTTCGTTAGTATTGAAATAAGCAGTCGGGCCGTTCTTTTGGCTAAACCACTTACAGTACTCCCTGAATGCTTGATCATTGGATCTAAGAATTACTGGAACAAGTTGCTCCTTCGCAGTTATCCAAGTACCAACACCATTGCCCCTATGCAATGTGTCTCTAAGTATAATTTTGTATTTTCTTTCGTTTTTTGCCTTTGCTGCTGCTAACATAATCAGAGATGTATACTTTATTACTACTTCACCGAGGTAAATTAGAGAGCTAAACTCATCTTGATTGTTTAAACCCGCACTACTTCTAGCCCTAAGGAGCGATCTTTCTATCACATATGCCATACCTACCTCCCTTAATTACTCCTAAGAACCCAGCAGTAGACCTCCTGCGAAAGTCAGGCTGAGCGGGCGACGGTGAGGTTGCAGAGGGCGGCGATGAGGTGTAGACGAAGAGCAAAGCGGCGTCTGCGGTGTCGGTAGACCTCCTTGAGGACACGAA